>CAIOLR010000125.1 GCA_903859135.1 uncultured bacterium
ATTTCTCAAGCTTCAGCCAAGCAAAGAAGCGGTCGATGTGGCCGCGTATCTGACGGTATTTGTGTAAGACTTTATTCTGAAGATGATTTTAATGCGAGACCTTTATTTTTAGACCCTGAAATTTACCGATCATCGCTCGCTTCTGTCATTTTAAAAATGGCATCACTCCATTTAGGTGACGTTTCACAATTCCCATTTATACAACCTCCAAGTAGACGATTCATTCAAGACGGTTATTTGTTATTGCAGGAATTAGGGGCTGTAAATGAACAATATGAATTAACTCTTATAGGCCAAGATCTTGCAAGGCTTCCAATGGATCCCAGATTGGGTCGGATGCTTCTTCAGGCTAAAAAAGAAAATGCGTTGTCTGAACTTTTAATTATTGTCAGTGCTTTGAGTATCCAAGATCCAAGAGAGAGGCCTTTAGATAAAAAAGCTGAAAGTGAAGCCGCACAGGCTCGCTTCTTTGATGAAAAATCTGATTTCGTTTCTTATTTAAAACTTTGGACATTCTTTGATGAAGCGATTCAAAAGAAAACTACACAAAATAATTTAAGAAAACTTTGTCATGCACATTTCCTATCCTATCTTAGGATGCGTGAGTGGCGAGATTTATACGAACAAATCCGAGATCTCATTTTAGATATGCATTATAAAGAAAATGATAAGCCAGCTAATTATGTGCAAATTCATCGGTCAATACTATCTGGGCTTTTGGGTAACATTGGAGTAAAAGCGCTAGAAGATGATTCATACATAGGCGCTCGTAATATTCAATTCCATTTGTCTCCTGGATCAAACATAAAAAGGAGAAAGTCAAAGTGGGTGATGGCAGCAGACCTTGTGGATACCACAAAACTTTATGCGAGAACTTTAGCTGAGATTGATGTGGAATGGATTGAGTCCTTAAGCTTACATTTAGTTGAGTATCATCATACCGATCCCTATTGGGACACAAAGTTATCTCGCGTCAATGCACATGAAAGAATTACACTGTATGGCCTCACCATTGTGCCTAAACGCAATGTACACTTTGGACCGATTAATCCTGAAATAGCGCGCGAAATATTTATTAGACAAGGTTTAGTCTCAGGCGGTTATGTTTCAAAGGGATTATTTTGGAAGCATAATCAGGATCTCATTGAAGAGGTCGAGCTTTTAGAACATAAAGCAAGACGACTTGATGTGTTAGTTAACGAAGAAGATCTTTTTCAGTTTTACGATGCCAAAATCCCGCAGGGTATTATTAATGGGGATGGTTTTGAAGATTGGCGCCGTGAGTTAGAGATAAAAGATCCTCAAGCCTTATTTCTCACAAAAGCACTCCTCATGAAAAGGGATGCGCATGAGATTACCGAAGTTCAGTACCCCGAAACCTTAAATATTGAAGGCGTCACGATTCCACTCAAATATCGTTTTGAACCAGGCCATATGGACGACGGTGTGACAGCCGTTATTTCTGAAATTGATTTCCATCAGTTAGATCTCAACATATTGCAGTGGTTAGTACCCGGAATGATCCGCGAAAAGCTGAATTGTATTTTTAAGTCGCTTCCAAAAAATATTCGTACACAACTCTTTCCGCTTACGGATACCGTCACAGAATTCTTAACGCAATACAAAACGCACCATCATTTATTTCAATCGATTAGCGATTTTATTTTAAAGAAAACAAAAGAGCCTTATATGATCGATGAGGAAGAAATAGAAAGCCTTCCTCGACATTGTTTTATGAA
>CAIOLR010000126.1 GCA_903859135.1 uncultured bacterium
ACTTTTCTCTAAGTCGTTGATTTGATTAGTAAGCGTCGCCAAAATAACAGAATCGGGGTTTAGCTCTAATTCCATCAAAGCTTCGTTTACATCCATCATTTCCATCAAAAAATTCTGTGGTAACTGATATTTGTCTCCATCAGCCATGAGCCGATGTAAGGTTAAAATATATTCCACTCGTTTTTGTGAATCAGAAAGTACTTGATAGGCTTTATTTATTTGTGTTGATAGCTCCAGTATGTCCTGTTGCTGCTCATCCGATTCATTCACATAAAAATCAGGATGGTAACGTTTACTCAATTCGTAGAATTTTTTCTTAAGCACACTAGCATCTACGCCGAAACTTACTGGAAGTTCGTATAGTTCAAAATAGTTCAATGATTTTTCAGACATCTAGTTCAGGACATGTTTGATGATATCATTTCCGAATACGAAAACCATGAGCGTAATTAAAATAACAAAACCAACTAATTGTGCGCGCTCCATAAATTTATCACTCAAGGGTTTTCCTTTTACCATCTCGATCAGTAAAAAAATGGCATGACCACCATCCAATGCAGGAATTGGCAACAAATTCATCAAGGCTAAGGCCATGGAAAGCACTCCTACTAAGGTCCAAAATTTGATCCAATTTACAGTCTTTCCAAACATGGTTGCTATTCCAATAGGTCCTGTAAATGCCTTACCTGCTTTTACCTGACCGGACATTACTTTTCCAATACCTTTGGCATTATCAGAAAATAAATTCCATGCTTTGGATGCCCCTATGGGCAAAGATTGAACGAATCCGTATTGTGCTTTTTCTGAAGGAAGTGACTGGGCTAATTCAACACCAATGGTTCCGTTAGCTGTAACAGCCGTATTCAGCTTAAGGGTATCTACATTTCGTATTACAGTTATAGCAACTATTTTATTTTTATTTACTTGAAGTTCATCTACAAGCTCGTCGAAAAATTTAACAGATTTATTGTTGATATCAACAACATGGTCACCTGCCTTCATACCAGATTTTTCGGCATTACCACCTTTCACTACCCCTAAAATACCAAAAGTAGAACGGGGTTTAACAAACTCATCAATACCTTCATCGGATACTTTCTCCAAAATATTTTCTGGAACTTTCACATATTTTGTTTCACCGTGGCGAACCAGTGTCAATTCAGCATTACCAAGCAGCACTTTGGAGCTCTTTAAATCATCAAAACGTTTTAATAAGTCGCCATTTAATGCGAGTATCCGATCTCCCGCCTCTAGGCCAATTTCTTTACCAATCTTGCCAGGCGCGATACCATCCACTAATTTATCGTTGGGAGTATACGTCTCGCCAAACTTAAAAATGAGCATCCAAAATATGAAAATTCCTAAAACAATGTTGACGGTTACGCCACCAAGCATGACAATAAGTCGCTGCCAAGCTGGTTTAGAACGGAATTCCCAAGGCTGCGGGGGACCTGCTAATTGCTCGGTATCCATTGACTCGTCAATCATTCCCGCAATTTTAACATAGCCACCCAAAGGCAGCCAACCAATACCGTACTCACAACCTTTGTACTTGAAGTGTATGAGTTTAAAGCCCCACGCGTCAAAAAAAAGATAAAATTTTTCCACTTTTATTCCGAATGCTCGAGCTGCTAAAAAATGCCCCAATTCATGGAGAATGATCAAAATTGACAAACCTAGTAGCAGTTGCCCTGCCATAACTAATCCATCCATGCTGTGTTTATTCTAAAGTTTAATTTATTGTTTGTTCTAAAATCTGTTTACCAGCTCTTGTGCATATATGCGTGTTTCTTGGTCTGTTTGCAAATAATCTTCTAAAGAAGGTTCCTTCACAAAGGCTATCTTGGTCATACACTTTTCGATTACCTCGCTCATTTGCAAAAAGCCTAATTGATTGTTCAAAAACTCTGCCACAACAATTTCATTGGCCGCATTAATCACACAGGGCATGTTGCCACCCGATTGCAAAGCTTCAAAAGCCAATGCCAAATTTCTAAACGTCGTGATATCTGCTTGTTCAAAGCTAAGACTTGGGTAATCTATA
>CAIOLR010000127.1 GCA_903859135.1 uncultured bacterium
TCAACAGAAACGGTAAAATTGGTTTCGTGGGTTGCAGTGCTATTCCCAACCATTAGATCGAGACGTAGCTCATTGCAACGGGCTTCTGTTAAGGGGGTACAAACTAAGCCCCTCCCATGCGTGACCATGAAATTAATAACCTCGGGCGTTGCATTTTCTGCCACCGTTAAAAAATCACCCTCATTCTCCCTATCCTCATCATCCACAACGATGATAACCTTACCAGCCTGCAAATCCTGTATCGCTTCTTCTATTGTATTGAGCATATTGTATTGATATTAACTTACCCTCAAAGCCATATGTGGTGCATGAATAATAAGATTTCATCCTTTTTAGTAAAGCAAAGGGAAGCTTAATATTATACTAATTTTCATATAAAAACATCTGAACTTAGAAGATTACAAATCTAATCATCTTTTTTCGAAAGCAGCTTTTGAAAAAAACGCCTATAACTGTCTAAATCAAACAAAACAGAATCAGTAGTAGCTTTATAGGTAAAGAAAGCACCTACAGGAGTTAATAAAAAAAGTGCGATCCACATACCCAATATTGGAGATAGAGATCCATCCTTCACTGACTTTTCTCCAATAGTTGAAACAATATGATATACAAGAAAGCATAAAACAGCTACCACAACAGGTAAACCCAACCCCCCCTTTCTGATAATAGCCCCCAGTGGCGCACCAACAAAGAACAACACAATACAAGATAAAGAAAGTGTGAATTTCCGATGAAGTTCAACTATATATCCTTTCAAACGACTTCCATAATCGTGATTAAGTGTTTTTTTAATATTTAACTCCTCTCTAATCACAAAAACTTGGTCTTTCGCATGTTGTATTACTTGAATCCTGTTTTTCGGGGAAACGCACTGCAATATGCCCCCTTTTATATGGATGGGCTTAGACTTAAATCCTTTTTCCCCTTGATCAGTAACAGATTTGTAATAAGGTATTAATGTTTTGTAAACAGACCTCAGATTACTATCAACCATTCCCTGCACTGAGTCTCGATAATGACGCAGCTGATCCAAATTAAGCATTGCATCATTGGATTTAAACAAATTTTCATCTGTTCTCTGTAGCTTAAATGCTGAAAGATCAAACCTTTGTTCCGTTTCTTTAAATCTAGAACGAGTTAACTGTTCTCTTGGGTTATGTGATCCATGATTGCCCTGTGACTCTTGATAGCGAATTCCATCTTTTAGTTTCAGAGTAAGATAATGATCCTTATTTGTTCGAACCATTTTCCCTTCTTTGGCTAGAAGCACATTGACATGATCATCTGTTGCAGGATGCTCATAAATCATCACATCATGTAACGTTTGACCATCAATATCTTTTTTTTTCGCCCGAATAGAGTAGCCAGGCATACTACTATTAAATACTCCTTCATGAATTAAAAAAGCTGCCTTTTGATTACGAACATCATACAACAATGACCCCATTTTTAAATTAGCAACTGGCAACATATAATCTGAGAACAAAAAAGCACCCACACTAATCATGCAAACAAACCCTACCAAAGGCATCATCGCGTGCTGAAGAGAGATACCAGCAGATTTGATGGCAACCAACTCGTAGTTTTCGCCCAAACTACCAAAAGTCATAATGGATGAAAGAAGGATTGCCAAAGGCAGGGCCATAACTACTTGAGTAGCCGAAAAATAAAAAATCAGTTGAAGAATAACCGACGCTTCAAAACCCTTGCCAATCATGTCGTCGATGTATTTGAATAAAAATAGCATCAGCAAAACAAACATGACGATAAAAAATGTCACAATAAAAGGCCGAATAAAGGCCTTCAATATCAAAAGATAGATCTTCTTCACGTCGCAAAAGTAATGGAAAATAAATCCTTATGCACCCACCACACTAATCAAATATTGAATTTGATTATCCCAAATTAATTCGCGCTCTTGACGTGTTTCGTCAGTTGCAAAATCTGTAATAGCTAATGCAACATCATTGGTGAGTTCGTCCTGCACAATTTCCATTTCAAAATAGCAATGCGGTTCATCATCGAGCCATCTAAACTTGACCAACTTATTTTCCTTAATGGATAGCATTTTTGCTTTTTGTTGTTCACCATCCCAAGTAAATATATAGGTCTGGTCGCGGTAGACTACATCGTCGGCAAACCATTGCGATAAACCGTTTGGTTCACTCAAAAAGCTGAACAATATCTTGGGAGATGATTTGATTTCATACTCGATGGTAAATTTTTTTTTCTCTGACATTCTAAGTTGATCTAGTCATTCTGTGCAATTTTTCCCACATGTCTATTTGTTTTCAAAGGCATTCAAAGAGATCACTTCACTAAGTTTTTCACATTCTTTTTCTAAAGAAAGGTAATTTATCCTATATTTGCAAGCAGTTAGAGAGCCAAATATAAATTTGGCGGGGTAGCTCAGATGGTTAGAGCGTAGGATTCATAACCCTAAGGTCGGCAGTTCGATCCTGCTCCCCGCTACACAGCACTAAGCCTCATTGAGGCTTTTTTATTTTTATGCTAATCTAGCATCAGACCAATTAGATTTATTGAACAAATTTACAAGCTACCAATAAATGGTTTCAAGTGCAATCTCTCAAAGTAATTTGTGGACAAAAACAAAATCCTTTCTAACTAAAAAATCAGTTTTATTGTCGGTTTGGCTACTCATTGCATTCATTGCAACATCCAAACAATTTCTAACCAACAGCTACAACAATTATCTCATATTCAAGTATACTTATTTTCATGCCTTAGAGCATGTTAATTTATATATAAAATATCCTGAATATCAAGATGTTAATCATTACGGCCCTTTTTTCAGTGTCCTGATTGCACCATTTGCACTATTACCAGATTATATTGGAATGCTCTTATGGCAGTTAACTAACACCTTATTATTGTTCTGGGCAATAACCAAACTTCCATTAAAAGAGAATCAAAAAATAATTATGTTATGGCTATGTTCTCATGAGTTACTTACTTCCACACTCAGTTTTCAGATCAACCCCAGTATTGCTGCTATTCTTATTTTAACATTTGTTTGTATAGAGCGTAAACAGGATTTTTGGGCGGCATTATTTATTATGCTTGGAACTTTTGTAAAATTATACGGCATCGTAGGCCTAGCTTTCTTCTTCTTTTCGAAACAAAAAATGAAATTTATAGTATCCTGCATATTTTGGGCTATCATTTTATTTATTTTACCAATGATATTTTTTAGTCCGACCTACATCATACAATCCTATGCAGATTGGTATCAAAATTTAATAACAAAAAACCACGCGAATACTACATTAAGCTCAATGCAAGATATCTCTTTGATGGGTCTTACAAGACGCCTTATGCATAATGCAGATCTTCCAAATCTGCCGTTTTTAATCAGTAGTTTATTACTTTTTTCAGTACCCTATTTACGCATTAAACAATATAAAAATCTAGCATTTCAATTAATGTTTGTAGCATCTACATTACTATTTATTGTTTTATTTAGCACCGGTTCAGAATCTCCTACATATATTATTGCATTCACTGGTGTAGCCTTGTGGTTTGTTGTACAACCACAACCGTATAAAATAACACCCATTGTTTTGTTGATTTTTGCACTAACATTAACCAGTTTCTCACCATCCGATTTATTCCCCAGGTATTTACGCGAAGTTTATGTGGTACCCTACGCACTCAAAGCACTTCCTTGCGTACTCATATGGATAAGCATCGTATACGAAATGATAACTAAAGACTTTTCTTTATACACGACTAAAGAATGAAGAAATTGATATCCATTGTCATCCCTGCATTCAATGAAAGTGAAAATATCAAACCACTTGTTGAAAGGATTAGTGAAGTATTTAAAAACTTATACTATAACTATGAACTCATATTTGTAAATGATGGTAGCTCGGATGATACACAAAAAGTGTTAATGACGCTAAATCAAGTAAATCCGAAAATAAATTACATCGAACTGTCTCGAAATTTTGGTCATCAAAATGCTTTAAAAGCTGGTTTAGATATGGCTAATGGTGATTGTGTCATATCAATGGATTGCGATTTACAACATCCACCTGAGCTCATACCACAATTTCTTGAAAAATGGGAAGATGGTTACGAAATTGTTTATTCAGTACGTCGAGACTCGGATAGTTTAACAGGGTTTAAACGGAATACATCCAAAATATTTTACTCTGTAATTAATACAATGTCTGATATTAATTTAGAAGCGGGGACTGCTGATTTTAGATTGTTAGATAAAAAAGTTATTAGCGTATTTTCAAATTTTTCGGAAAGTGAGCCTTTTATACGCGGCCTAATCAAATGGCTAGGATTTAAACAATATGCTATTGAATACACACCAGGAGATAGATACTCAGGAAAAAGCCACTATACATTTAAAAAAATGATGGGGCTTGCGCTGCAAGGTATCACTTCATTTAGCATCAAACCATTACATACTGCTGTCTACTTAGGTTTTTTATTTTCCGTGTTATCATTATTATATATTCCCTATGTGGTATACTCTTTTTATTCAGGCACTGAAATACATGGTTGGGCATCCATGATCATGACCGTTGTGTTTTTTGGGGGCCTGCAATTGATCATACTCGGCATCATTGGCATTTATATTGGTAAACTTTTCATCCAAGCTAAGCGTCGCCCCAATTACATCATCCGAAATACAACTCTTAACTAATACGCATGATTTTATTAAGTTTTGATGTCGAAGAATTTGATATGCCCTTCGAATATGGAAAATCAATCCCTTTTGAAGAACAAATGAAAATTTCGAAAGAAGGAACCGCTATCATATTGGATTTATTGAAACCACATCAAATTAAAGCCACCTTCTTTTGCACTGCCAATTTTGCCAATCATGCCCCACATCTAATAGAGAAAATGATCCATGAGGGTCATGAAGTGGCTTCGCATGGGTATTACCACTCCGATTTTAAACCAGAACATTTATTACAGTCGCGAATAGCTTTGGAGCAAATTACGAAAAAACCTGTAATTGGTTTTCGTATGGCGCGAATGATGCCTGTCGACGAAGAGGAAATTGCAAAAGCAGGATATACGTACAATACATCCATCAACCCGACCTATATACCGGGCCGTTATAATCATTTTTTAAAGCCAAGAACTCATTTCATGCAAAGTGGTGTTTTACAAATACCAGCCTCTGTAAGTCCCTTGGTGCGTATTCCTTTATTCTGGCTATCGTTTCATAATTTTCCATTGGCTATATACAAACAGTTGTGCCGATGGACCTATTCAACCGACCACTACTTAAATTTATATTTTCACCCTTGGGAGTTTACCGATTTAAATAAGCCTGAACGTTTCGGTTTTCCACATTATGTAAGTAGAAATTCAGGATACAAAATGACCAAACGCCTGAATGATTTAATTAAATGGCTGATCAAAGAGAATTACACCTTTGGAACTTTTAAGGATTTTATTTCGACCATTCGTTAGTAGATAAAAATTTCTGGGACAACATCACATTTTCGCAGCCAACTGCAATGCTTTATACGCATTTACAATCCCACCGGATACACATATATCACTAAGCAGCATCTTTTCAGAGCTATCGTCTACTTTAACTTTAACCTTATGATTCACGGTACTAACCGAATTCATAATCACATCTTTTACCTGCAGCGCTTTTAATTTTGGATAATACGAGCGAATTAAAGCAGCCAGTCCTGCCACTACAGGAGCTGCCATACTGGTACCATCCTCTTCTTTATACAATGAATGAGGTACAGTTGATTTAATTTTGACTCCAGGAGCAAACACATCGACCGTTTTTTTACCATAGTTAGAAAAGCCAGCAACCAGATCATCATCATCTTTCCACCCCGATGCCCCGACCTCTATCCATGGTACAAGTTCTCCTTTTTCTACACCCAAGCTGTCTGCAAACCGTTTGTTTGGATAGTTATCTTTTCGTTCTGTATTTCTAGAATCATTACCTGCTGCATGCACTAAAAGAACATCTTTAGACATGGCATATTTTACAGCCTCATCAACCACTTTTTTATCCCATGAATACCCTTTTCCAAAGCTCATATTAATAACCTTGGCACCATTATCAACCGCATATCGTATGCCATTAGCCACATCCTTATCACGTTCATCGCCATCTGGGACCACTCGAATGGCCATAATACGCGCACGATCTGACACGCCACCTATTCCGATATCATTGGATCGTGATGCGGCAATAATTCCACTCACGTGGGTTCCATGCATTGCATCTGGTCCGGTGACATCATTATTACCATAGGTACGTTCATTACTATTCAGATAATCGTCTCCCACGATACTTCTAGGATCAAAATCTATATTTAAGTGGTAATTCACTTTTGCATCGTAGTATTTAAACCCATCTTTTATTTCCTCGTCAATTTTTTTAAAATCTTTGTTCTTAGCAAATTCAGACCTTACAATTTTCACCACCTTTTTTTCGATATCATTCGCTGGACTGTAGTTTTCAAAATCCAGCAGAACAAGATCTGGCTTACCTATTTTAGCGACTATGGTATCCATTGTCTTATTAAAAACAATCATCTGAGCAAGTCCCATCTGCGCATTTTGTAGCTCGTCCATATATTCAGCAACCATTTTTTGATATTGATTGAATTCTTTCCGCTCCACATCACTAAACTTGGTAGAATTTAATGCGGTGGCATACTTAGGTTGCATTTTACGAACCAGACGAACCAATTCTAAATTATCGTACTGCACATTCCCTCTCGAAGAACCAATAAAATCCCATCCATTCACATCGTCGATATACCCATTATGATCATCATCAATACCATTACCCACTATTTCTTTCGTGTTTACCCATATTTCCTGCCTGAGATCCTCATGATGGACATCGACCCCCCCGTCAATAACAGCCACAATAACAGGTATTCCTGTTTTACCATTTAACAGCTCAGAATAAGCTCGTTCTGTACTGATTCCAAAAACACCATCTTTTTTTAAATCCAAATTTTGCCAGTTCGCTTTAGGCTCATCTTTCGTTTGAGCAAGGCTAAAAAGAGGAAAAATAATAAATAAAAAGTAACTAAGCTTTTTCATCTGTTTACGTTTTTCAATGGCCATGAAGCGATCATGAACTAATTATTTATTGGTGTTTATAAACGGTAGCTCATGATAGTTTCATCTTTTCAATCAGTTTTGAGATTATACTGGAAGATAACAAAAATAATCCTAAAATAGCTAAACAGATCTGTTGGTCAGCACAAACGAATAGGGGTTCAACAACCAATCATTACTTATAAAAAGCACACCTATTATTAATTTTTAAAAAATATATTTTTGTTTTATTTAAATTAAAACATCTGCTATATTTGGCACCGACCACGTTTCACCCTACTTTTTTACTATTCTGAATTCAGTACGCTGATTCCACAAACATATTTAAATGAAAGAGCATTTTGTTGTCAAAATAAAATCCAATTCGACGATCATGACACCGACAAACATTCCCTACTGGGAGGATTTTATTACAAACAAAAGCATTGTCATTGAAAAATTTGAACCTACATTGGATCGACAAATAGCACAATCAGGTTTTAAATTTTGGGTCACTCGACAGTATAAACCACACATGCATGGCTGGAATTATGAAGAAATCTTATCGGGATTTCACTTAA
>CAIOLR010000128.1 GCA_903859135.1 uncultured bacterium
GGCCTTTTTATTCCATTTTTTTCAAGACTTATTCTTTTCTGCCTGCACTTTTTTTTATCCCCAAAAATTAAAAATCACTTTTTGAGGACCGACTATTTAATCAATCCACTCAAATTTGGTATAGGGCACCAATGCGTTAGGTATACGGATTCCTTTTTCGGTTTGATTGTTTTCTAAAAGTGAAGCGACGATACGTGGTAAAGCTAGGGCACTTCCATTCAGCGTGTGTGCCAATTGGGGTTTACCCTCCTTGCCTTTGAAACGTAGTTTTAAACGATTGCTTTGAAAAGTTTCGAAATTAGAAACAGACGATACTTCCAACCAGCGAGCTTGCGCGGCACACCACACCTCCATATCGAATGTTAATGAAGCAGTAAAGCTCATATCACCACCGCATAAACGAAGAACGCGATAAGGCAACTCGAGTGCTTGTAGCAGGCTTTGAACATGCTGACTCATCTCATCCAAAAGTTGATACGATTGATCTGGGTGCGCCAATTGTACAATTTCCACTTTATCAAATTGGTGCAAACGGTTCAAACCACGAACATGAGCCCCATAAGAACCAGCTTCCCGACGGAAGCAAGGAGTGTACCCGCAATTTTTGATCGGCAACTCTTCCTCTTTCACAATCACATCACGATACAAATTAGTGATGGGCACTTCTGCTGTCGGTATCAAATACAAGTTATCCACCCCGACATGATACATCTGCCCCTCTTTATCGGGCAATTGCCCTGTTCCAAAGCCAGAAGCCTCATTGACCACAATAGGTGGTTGTATCTCGCGGTAGCCAGCAGCATCCGCCCGATCTAAAAAAAAATTAATGAGTGCTCTTTGCAGTTTTGCACCTTTCCCTTTGTAAACAGGAAAACCGGCACCCGCAATTTTATTCCCCAATTCAAAATCGATGATATCATATTTTGCTGCAAGTTCCCAGTGTGGCAACGCACCAGCAGCCAAACTTGGTTTAACACCCTGTTCAAATACCGTTTCATTATCATTAGCACCCGTACCTTTCGGGACAGATGCATGTGGCACATTAGGTAGGAGGACCAACTGTTGTTGTAATTGCTCTTCTAATTCATTGAGTTGATCAGCCAACGTCTTGATCTGCTCTTTGAGTGATGCCGTATTCGTTTTGATGGCTTCTACCTCCTCTTTTTTTCCTTGACGCATCAAATCGCCAATTTGCTTGGCTGCGGTGTTTGCTTCTGCGGAAACAGTGTCTAGTTTCGATTGTGTCTGACGGCGATCCTCATCTAGTTTAATAATTTCGTCAACCAGCTCAGGGTGTTTAAAATTTTTAACAGCCAAACGTTCTAAAACTTGTGTTCTATTTTCGCGTATATAAGCAATTTGGAGCATCTTTTTTTGTATTTTTTTACAAAGATAGGATTTGGATTGATTAGATTTTTCGGATTAACTCTTTTAACTCATTTCTCATACAATTCGATCGGCAAATCATCTGGATCGGAAATAAGAGTCAGGGAAAGGCACAGATAGCCAATGTACACCATACATTTGTACCAAATTATGATCTAGATTTTTTTTAACAAGCTCAAAGTTTAAGGAAGGATGGCTTTTAATTTTTTCATTAAAACACCTACATCTATCGTGCTGTGTTCCGATTTGTCATAAATAGCAACCAAATAAACTATTTCATTTTCTACCAAAACATACGTAATCACTCTTGCACCTCCACTTTTGCCTTTTCCCTTGCTAGAGATAGACATACGTACTTTGTATAGATTGCCCCCCCAGCAGAACTCCAATAATGGGATTACTTTCAAATTCTTGAACAAGAACAGCTAGATCTTTATAAACGGAAGGATGTTTTTTCGCTAATCGTTTGAGCTCTTTTTCAAAGTCAGTTGTATACTTAATCTCTATGCTCACGAAGAAGATTTTTTATATTCTTCAACTTAACCTTTCCCTCCAAACCTTGTTTAATTTCTTTCATAGAAGATTCAAACTCATCATAAAACTGAAGGGTATTTAATCGCTTCTGTATAGCTTCCCAATCTGCCATCGGGACTAAAACAGCCGTTTTTTCCCCTTTTTCATTCGTTACAACCTGTATATTCATAGCAATACGAATTTACGAAAATTATGCTACAAATCTTCTTGCCATGAGGGCATTAAATGCTACACTAGCTCAGAATGACTTCATACAGTTCGATCGGCAAATCATCCGGGTCAGAAATAAAGGTAAATCGCTTGCCAGTGGTTTCATCCACACGAATGGGTTCAGCTTGTACATTTTTTTCATTTAAAAAATGCAGTGCTTGATCGAGATCGCCTACTTCAAAAGCGATATGTCGTAATCCAGTAGCTTCTGGCCTGGATGCGCGCTTGGGCGGGTTTGGAAATGAAAAAAGCTCGATCAAATATTCTCCGTTTAAGGCGAGATCTAATTTATATGATTCTCTATCCTTTCGATATATTTCCTGTACGACAGAAAATCCAAGAATAGATGTATAAAAAGACTTTGATCTTTCGAAATTGGAGCAGATGATGGCAATATGGTGGCAACGGTTTAATGAAAGCATATTCTAATTTTTTCTGTTCAAAACACCCTAAAAATAAGCAGTGGTTTCTGCGTAATTTTGGCGACTGGGTTTATTTGGCAAACCTACCATGTATTACGTAAAAATTAAAAATGAACGGCAAACTTTACCTCATACCCACCCCTATTGGCAATCTGGAAGATATTACACTGAGGGCCATACGCATTTTAAAAGAAGTAGATCTTATTTTGGCGGAAGATACACGTACGAGCGCTCCCCTACTCAAGCATTTTGGTATCGATAAAAAGATATTTGCCCACCATCAACACAATGAACACAAAGCACTTGCCGAAATCATTCGCTTTTTAAAAGAGGGTACAAATATTGCTTTAATATCTGATGCAGGCACTCCAGCTATATCCGATCCTGGATTTTTATTGGTTCGCGAAGTGCTAAAAAATGAACTTCAAGTGGAATGTTTACCCGGTGCCACCGCATTTGTACCTGCCCTCGTCAACTCTGGCCTCAGCGCCGATCGATTTACATTCGAGGGATTTTTGCCCGTAAAAAAAGGACGTCAAACACGATTAAAAGAACTTGTTGATGAAAAAAGAACCATGATTTTTTACGAATCGCCCCATCGCGTATTGAAAACACTCGAGGAATTTATTCAGTATTTCGGAACAGACAGACCAGCATCCGTATCTCGGGAACTTACCAAACTGTTCGAAGAAACTGTTCGAGGTACCTTGAGCGAAATCAAAACGCATTTTGAAACAAATACGTTAAAAGGAGAATTCGTTATTTGTGTTCAGGGTAGGTAATCCAATTTCTATGACAAAAAAAAACATCAAAAAGATTGCCATCGTTGGCCCTGAATCCACCGGAAAATCAACCCTATCAGCGCAACTGGCCAGACACTATCACACCATCTGGGTACCCGAATATGCCCGCGAATACTGCGAAAAGTTGACTGAACCCTGCAGTTGGCAAGACGAAATCAATATGTTTAAGGGACAATTAGCGTTAGAAACTCGTTTATTAGCCAAAGCCAACACTCTTCTAATTTGTGATACCACCTTTATCACTGTCAAAATCTGGAGTGACCACGTATTTGGAAAATCGCCCGAAGAGGTTTTACTCGAACTAACCAAGCACCCCTACGACCTGTATTTATTGATGGATATCGACCTCCCTTGGGAAGAGGATCCTTTACGAGATTTCCCACATAAACGCGAACACTTCATGGAAGTTTGGCACCAAGAATTAAAAGCGCTAAACGCTCGATACACCGTCATATCCGGATCAAACGAAATGCGTTTTCAAAATGCAGTACAGGCTGTTGATGATTTTATTAGCAGTAGTATTGAGATTTGAGTATTGCGTATTGAGAGAAAAAGTTCGCTTTTCGAAGTCTTTGACTTCGAACACATATGGAAACTAGTTACCTGCAAAATAATCACTAAACACAAAAACCTACTCAAGTTAAATTGAGTAGGTTTTTGTGTGGGGGCTACTGGATTCGAACCAGTGACCCTCTGCTTGTAAGGCAGATGCTCTGAACCA
>CAIOLR010000129.1 GCA_903859135.1 uncultured bacterium
ATCAAAAAAAAGAAGAAAAATATTAACGTTATTTAACATTTTTCAATAAAAAATAAATAAGAAAAGTAATCAGATCTGTAAATATCAGAACATTAGGATAGTAGCATCTTTCAAAAAAAGAATATAAAACAAGCACTATGATTTCCAGTATAACTAGGACAACGTCATGAGTCAGACATTTTATAACCTTATATTTGCCTATAATAAACCGAGTTCAAAAATGCCCACACTAGGAAACCAATTCAAAAACAGTAATTCTTTCAGAGATACAACAAAATCAAAATCAGTGAGCAAAGAGCGGGTTGCTCATGAAAAAGAAGAAATGATACCTACATTCACTTTTAATGACAGACGTTTAGTCAAAATTACTGGTCTATTTTTTCTGATTATTTCTCTTTACTTCATGGTTGCTTTTACGTCCTATCTATTCACGTGGCAGGATGACCAGAGCTACGTTTTAAAATCCAATGGAGGCTGGAGTAACTTATTAAAAACGCAAAAAGAAATTCTTGAAATGGGGCTCAAACAGCCCGTCGTTCAAAACTGGCTTGGCAAATTGGGGGCCCTGCTAGCTCATCAGTTTGTTTATGAATGGTTTGGGGTATCCTCTTTTATTTTTATTGGAATATTTTTCATCATTGGGTATCGCTTGCTATTCAAGGTTAAAATATGGTCTATTAAAAAATCACTAGGCTACTGTTTCTTTTTACTACTATTCATCTCAATTTTGCTTGGATACGGCCATGGATTTGTATCAGATTATCCACATTATTTAGAAGGTGCATTTGGATTTTGGACCAACAAATTACTACAAATTCAGATTGGAAATACAGGTACTGCTGGCCTACTGGCCTTTGCTGGATTATCCGCATTAATTATTGCATACAACATCGATTTTCAAATCAACATAATAAACCGAAATAACAATCGACACACGGACATTCCCAATACGAATACACCCGATACCAGCTGGGATGAAACAGAAGATGAACCCTTATCTACAGCAACAGCATCTATAGCAGCTCCGCTAGAATTCGATCTAAACACCTCACATACAAACAATTTGCTCCGAAATAACATTCCGCTCGTCACTTCAAATGGAACTACCCATGAGCTCGAAATTTCAACTCCCCACCAAGATGTACTTTTAGAAACGGCACCTCTTATTGCCGATGTAGAGATTCAGGATATCGAATCCCAAAACATGAAATTAAGTATTGAAAAAACGGTCGAGGAAAAAACGGCAACAGAATTAGTAGAACAGTTTGGCATGTTTGACCCCAAACTGGATCTGTCTAACTATAAATACCCCACATTGGATCTCCTAGAAAACCACGGTGCGAATAAGATACCTGTTAATACGCAGGAGCTCGAAGCCAATAAAAATAAAATTGTTGAAACGCTCAATCACTACAATATCGAAATCGACAAGATAAAAGCGACGATTGGTCCAACCGTTACCTTGTACGAAATTATACCAGCACCTGGTGTTCGGATAGCCAAGATAAAAAACTTGGAAGACGATATTGCTTTAAGTTTAGCAGCTCTAGGAATACGTATCATAGCCCCCATGCCAGGCAAAGGAACCATCGGAATAGAAGTACCTAATAGACATCCCGAAATGGTTTCCATGCGATCCATACTTGCTACCGAAAAATTTCAGAATACAACCATGGATTTGCCCATTGCGTTGGGTAAAACCATTTCGAATGAAGTATATATAGCTGATTTGGCAAAAATGCCCCACTTATTGGTTGCTGGAGCTACTGGTCAGGGTAAATCAGTCGGTATTAATGCAATATTGGTTTCATTGCTTTATAAACTACACCCATCCCAATTAAAGTTTGTACTGGTTGATCCTAAAAAAGTAGAACTCACCCTGTTTCGGAAAATTGAACGTCATTTCTTAGCCAAATTACCTGGTGAAGAAGATGCCATCATTACCGATACTAAAAAGGTGATTGCTACACTAAACTCACTTTGCATAGAGATGGATCAACGCTATGATCTCTTGAAAAATGGCCAGGTACGTAATCTAAAAGAATACAATCACAAATTTATCAACCGAAAACTTAATCCAAATGATGGTCACCGATTCTTACCTTTTATTGTACTCGTAATTGATGAATTTGCTGATTTGATGATGACAGCGGGCAAAGAAGTGGAAACCCCAATCGCTCGCTTGGCACAATTAGCTCGTGCCGTGGGTATTCACTTGGTGATTGCCACGCAAAGACCATCTGTCAATATTATTACAGGTACGATCAAGGCTAATTTTCCCGCAAGACTCGCTTTTAGAGTTTTATCTAAAATAGATTCCAGAACGATATTGGATGTAGGCGGTGCTGATCAACTAGTCGGACGTGGGGATATGCTCTTATCAACAGGAAGCGACCTCATCCGCATACAATGTGCCTTCGTAGATACCCCCGAGGTAGAGGGCATTTCCGACTATATTGGTGCACAACGTGGGTACGCATCTGCATGGATGCTGCCAGAGTATATTGACGAGAATTCTGAATCTGCAATCAAAGACTTCGACCCTAATGACCGGGATCCACTCTTCGAGGATGCAGCTAGGCTAATAGTCTTGCATCAACAAGGCTCCACCTCACTTATCCAACGTAAGTTGAAATTAGGCTACAACCGTTCTGGAAGAATCATTGATCAGTTGGAAGCTGCTGGAATTGTTGGACCATTTGAAGGAAGTAAAGCACGTGAAGTATTATTACCAGATGAATACGCTTTAGAACAATTTTTAGATAACCTAAACAAAAAAGATTAGTGAAAATGACCATGAAAAAATTAATCAGTTGTACAGTCCTCATGCTAGGAACCAGTCTGTGTTTATTTGCACAAACCGACATCAAAGCAAAAACGATCCTAGCAGACGTTAGCAAAAAATATCGATCATTTAATAGCGTGAAAGCCGACTTCTCATATACAATTGATAATCCACAAGCAAAAGTAAAAGACACCCAATCAGGTACGCTTATTTTATTAAAGGTCAATAAATACAAAATCACGTTAAAAGGACAGGAATTAATCAGTGATGGTAAAAGCCAATGGACCTATTTGATAGCAGATAAAGAAGTCCAACTAAACCATGTAGAAAACAGTCCGAATGCATTAAATCCAGCCAACATATTCACGATTTATGAAAAAGGATTTAAGTATCTATACGTGGAGGACGCAACGGTTAATGGCAGAACATGTTATGTAATTGATCTGATTCCACTTGATGACAAGCGCTCTTTTTTTAAAGTACGCCTACAAATAGATAAAATCAATAAATTAATCA
>CAIOLR010000130.1 GCA_903859135.1 uncultured bacterium
AAGCTGGAACCGGCTACATGGTGGATTTACTGCGCTGGTGACGCTGTCTCACATCGTGAGGCGTGTATCAATATGCGCAAAGAAATGAAGTTGAAATTGCCCAAGCCAGTTTCAAAATATTATTTCGACGTATATCTACCATTGTCGCACTATCTTACTGACATGGAGCTGACGGGTCTGCCAATTGATAAATATTGTATTGATACGATCACTAAGCAATACAATGAATGTTACGACCTGCTGTATACAAGGTTAATGAGTGCAACCAAGCAGTATGGATTTGATACTCAGGCTTATGATGCGTCTGTTGCCGAGATCGGCGAAGAAGCTACATTGGAATTGGGATTACGTCCTGACTTCAATCCTAGGTCTGCAGCTCAGAAGAAATATTTCTTCTTTGAACGGTTGAAGTTGAAACCTGCTTACTATGTTAAGAAAGGTAAAGCTAAACCCAGAGCGTGGTATGAGAAGCAAACGCCACAAATGCAGAAGCAGTATCAACCTTCTGCTAATGGTAAGTCGATGGCTACAATTCGATTTGAGCTGGTCGAGATGTTGAAGAACGAACCTGATGACGAGGAATTACAATCTCGTTTTCAGATCGTTAAAGACTATCTTGATCTGGCGCGAGTCAGTGTATTCTCTCACAAGTTTCTGAGTAAAGTTGGCGTAGAAGATGACGTCAGCGCACAGAATCTTGAAGAGGGAGAAGGCTTGACAGTTGGAGACGACGACGGGGACGAACCGTTGAAAGCTTCGTATTGGGGTGCTATCTGCAACGACGGTAAGATCCACGCAGATTTCTTTGAATGCCTAGATAACTTTAGAAGCAGTTCTAGAGTAAATGTACAGAATCCGGCGTCAAAGGTATTGTCGCATATTCCTGGTATCTTCTCTCAGTTCGAGTTGGAAGCACCAAAGAATATTCGCAATATCTTCTATACTGGAGATCCAGACTATCACTTTGCCGAAGTTGACGTAGCAGGTGCCGATTTGGCTATCGCTGCGTTCTTATCAAAGGATCCAGATTATATCAGAGATATCCTCAAGGGAGGATTCCACACAACTAAGATGCGTGAGTATTTTAAAGATCCAAAACTCTCAAAAGAGGAAGCATCTAAATACGTCACTTCGAAGTCTATCACTTTCCGAGTTGCCTATACGGCAGGTCTGATGAGTGCTGCACTACCAATTCAAGCTGAGATCTATGCTGAGAATGGTGACTTCGTGGATATCGAAGTTATCAAGTATGCATTAAGAACTTGGGAACGGTATCGCACGTATATGGATTATCGTGAGGATTGTCAAAATCAGGTCAAGAATGATCAGATGATTATCAATGCCCGCGGTATCAAGTATCACTTCGAATATACTGACGACTTCGCTATTCAGGCGGGTTGGCTAAACCAAGCACTGGCTTATCCGATCGCAAGTGAGTTGGCGCTGTTTATGTGGGATATCTCGGTGAAGATTAAAGAGTACCTCAAGAAAGAGGGTGTATGGATGAAATATTGTTATCCTTGTAATGTGGTGCATGACGCCAATTACTGGTTGGTCCACAAAGACCTAATGAAGGATAACTTCTTTCCTGAAGTATGTAAGCAGATCTTTACTAAAGATGTTAAGATCGCTACCGGCGACAATCTAGGAATGGAAATGGTTGTTGCTGACCGCTGGAAGGGTAAAGAAAAAATCTTCGCCAAAGAAACTAAATGGAACTTTGAAACTAAAACTTGGGAATGGGAAAAATAGATAGTCTAAAACCAAACTCCAAATCCAAATGCTTTTCAAGACACACAATCTTGAAACAAGAAAAGTTTGTAGCGTTGCTTAGTGCAATTCTAGCTACATTAGATAAGCGGCAGGCTTATTGCTATTGGGATTTGAACGGAGGTCCAGGATATTGGGACATTGACGGACAGATATTCGCCGGTAGTCCAGTCATCGCCCACACCGTGTTCAGTCAATTACCGTTTTATCGGGCGCTAATATTTGAAGCTGCTAAAGCGAACTTCAGATTATTAAACGCTGTGGTAAAGAATTTCGCAGATGGTAGAATAATTGTACAAAACAATAACAATGAGAATTGCTATGATTTGTATATTAATAAACTGCGGATAAACACTAGCCGAGGATTAATTTATTATGATCCCGGTGAAACTCCGAAGTATAAAGTTCCGTTGGAAGCTTCCAAGGCAGCTCCCAATTATGATATATTGGTTCATGTTGCGCCTTGTTTAACAAAGCGCAATATTAATAGATGTAACGTACAGGGGAAAGTTCTAAACATAGATTTTAGAATGAGTATCACAGATTACATCAAAGCAACCAAAAAGAAACATCACTATATTACTGATAAGCCTGATGCTAAACAGCAATTTGTGATGGTTTACAGCACAGACGATCCCGGGTTCCGTCCTTCCCAGGGTTGGGTATCTTGTCGTTCAAGGGCGGGAAAACAACTTCTAACTCAGTTAACCAAAACCAAAGCTGAGTTGGGTTTGAAGAAACGCAGTAAAGTCAGTTAACCTAAATTAGTATTATGTCTAACTCCAAAAAAGTCATCGGTCAGATCGCAGACGCTAGCGGCCACACGGATTATGCTGGCACCCTGGACGAAGCAGTAACTTTCGTCATGGATGCTGTGCAGAACAGCGCCCGCTGGGTTTACGTGAACGGCAATCCGTTCCAGTTCGAGAAGTTCGACGCCATCGAAGCCAAGTCGCTTCGCGACGCGTTCGATTCCGTGGAAGAGCCCTCGTTCGTCCTCACGGGCGTGCTGCAGGGCGGCTCCCGCTAAGCAGAGACCACGTTAGTTAAACCCCAGACCCGCACGGTGAGCAATTGCCGTGCGGGTCTCCTTTTATAACCTCATACTATGAACCTCAAAAACTTTAAAGAAATATACCAACAAGTAATAGAATTCGAGAATCTGGGAATCACGTTCGATATCGGAATTGATAACGAGAACCGATATACTAAAAACTGGGATAAGGCAGATTGGTTACCATTTCACTATACAGTGAAAAACATGGCGCAATTAGCCGCCGTGCAAGCAAAAGTCAAAAGCGCCATTAGGTTGGATGATGTAAATAATAAATTATCTTTACCTCAGCATACCTTCAAACCCTGCGCCGAAAAAGTTAGCAAACTCCAAACAAGCTTTGCACTTGGCATTGAGTTTAAATCAAATTATCCCACACTAAAATTCTATAGTAAAACTTTAGCAGAACGAGTTTCTGGGATGTCTGAAATTAAAATAATTAAATCAGCTCCAAGGGAGGAAACGGAAAACGGAGTAACCTATCGCTATGTAGCCGATGAGGAGTATTGCGATTTCTGTGTTCCTAACACTCATTTCGCATACAATTATTTGGATCAAGGTTTCTTCTACGTAAAAGTAGAAACCAATCCCGCTAATAAATGGAGGAGTTCGCCCAGAGGAGACGACTCTAAAAGCAAAGGCGTATTGATTGCTAACGAGCTAACTGTAGACGTATTGTTGGTCATGGTTATGGTTATGTTTAGGCCCGCGTATGCTGAGCATTTACAACATGAATGTTTTATCAACGCAGCAACAGCCAAGATCACCAGGATCAAGCTTGAGAAGTTACTACAAGTCCCGGCAAATGGTTTTAATTATGAGCTTGATAGATATACTTCTGCTCGTGATTTCTTGATGAAAGAATATGAAAAGACAGCTAATTCAAATATTCTTCAAAAAGTCATAGAAGACAAGATTCCGCATGCAATCTACAACGGAATTAAGCTTACCAAGGATAAGGCAGTATACGAAAACATATCTATTGAATCAGAAGGCTTAATCAACGCATTGCAGAACATTGCAATCTTTGACGAACGTACTGATATTTATAGCGTCGTGCGCGACTTCGTAAGATACACAGTCACTTGTATTGAAAAAGGATTGCTAACCGAAACCAATCCAGAAAATAGTATTAGTTTTAAAGTTAACGGAATTGACATTAACGTCAAACGTACCTACGAAAATTCTCGTAGAACTATTAATGGCAAGCATATTAATATTGCTGAGCTTGAAGAAGTGTTGTCACAGTCCACTTGTTATAATGATGCTGATGAATATAATAAATTCGTCAAGGCAGTCAGCAAGATGTCTCTGAAATTCCACAAAGCAATCGCTAATGGAATTCCAGTTAAGATTGTGGATACTCTTGGTCACGAGGATTACAGAAAACCAGAAGCTCCTCCGTTTGCTCCTAAGATTCGGTTCAAGAAAGACGGCAGCAAATATAGGCTGGTAATCTCACCGACTGAAAGTGTACCGGTGAAACTCAATACCTGCATAAGCAAACTTATGCAAATCAACCGCGCTACCAACGGTGGTTGGAGTAGGAGAGGCGGTAGAAGAGACTATCTAAGCGCAAGACGGCAGGTTGTGCAGGCGTTGATGGCTTCTTGTACATTTGACGAGCTAGAAAACATTGCGGCGAATGAACCTGTATTTGCATATGACGCAGAAGGTAAACCTGTATTGAACGCGGATGGCACACACTCTACTGTGCTTCAAAGTGTAACCCGTGAAAGAAAGGTAACTAGGCAGTATTTGACCGTTGAACAGGCTTCTTTTATTTGCAAAGAAGCTGAGGAGTTCCAAAGAAAAGCCTTGGAGAAATCTATGATCTTTTTGGAAACAGCCGTCAAAGTCACTGGTGCAGTAAAAACTACACTAGATAGTCATGATGGCTATTTGGTGCAGGGTAAAACTAAGCGTTATTTTGTTAACGAAAAAACCAATGTAGTTTATAACTACGATACTAAAGTATATGTTTGTATTGTCGAGCAGGGGCATCAGATCCAATTGGGATACGATGCTCTTGCG
>CAIOLR010000131.1 GCA_903859135.1 uncultured bacterium
ACAATCTTAACCTGATCCTAACAAAGCTTATTATTGACGTATTCGAAAAGTCGGAAAATACGCCCCTCAACTATAAACAAGTAGCTGCCAAACTAAATCTAAGTGATGCAGAGACGCGTGATGTAATCTCTCAAATACTCAAACAAGAGGCAAAAAAAGGTATCCTGGCCGAACCTGAGCGAGGTAAATTTATCCTAAAACAACTTAAAACATATGTGACGGGCAAGGTTGATATGACTGCCGATGGCTCTGCTTTTATTATGACTGAGGATGAATTTGAAAACGATATTTTCATCGCACCTCGTAAAATTCGTAATGCCTTGCACGGCGATGTAGTGAAAACCTATGTATACGCCAAAAGCAGAGGCAAACATAAAGAAGGAGAAGTTGTTGAAATCTTACAACGAGCAAAAATGGAGTTCACGGGTATTGTTAAGTTATCCGATAAATTTGCATTCTTCATTCCAGACGATCGTAAAATGCTTCACGATATATTTATTCCAATAGCCGACATGAATGGAGCTCAAAATGGCGATAAAGCGTTGGCTCAAATTGTTGATTGGCCCGAGGGTGCCCGAAATCCCATCGGTCGGATTAAACATGTTTTAGGCAAGCAAGGTGAAAATAATACGGAAATGACGGCCATCTTGGCAGAATATGGTTTCCCCTTATCTTTTCCTGATGCGGTCGACAAAGAAGCGAACGCCATCCCCGACGAGATTAGTAAAGATGAAATTGCCAAACGACGTGATTTTAGAGATACACTCACCTTTACCATCGATCCATTTGATGCCAAAGATTTTGATGATGCTATCTCCTTTAAAGAGCTTCCTAATGGGAATATGGAAGTGGGGATTCATATTGCCGATGTGTCTCATTATGTAAATCCCAGTACCGAACTTGATAAAGAAGCTTTTCAACGAGGCACTTCTGTTTATTTAGTCGATCGTGTGATTCCGATGTTGCCCGAACATTTGTCAAACGGGGTGTGTTCGCTACGACCGAATGAAGATAAACTGTGTTTCTCTGCCGTTTTTGAATTGGACAAGGAAGCTCATGTGCATGCGCAGTGGTTTGGCCGCACCATCATTCATTCCGATAAACGTTTCAGCTATGAAGACGCGCAAGCAATATTGGAAGCTAAAACAGGCGAATACAGTAAAGAACTATTGACACTGAATGATTTGGCATACAAACTCCGTGATCAGAAATTTAAGCATGGTGCTATTAGTTTTGAAAGCACGGAGATTAAATTTAAGCTGGATGAGCGCGGTAAACCCATTGGTGTATACACCAAAGAGCGAAAAGACGCGCATAAGCTCATTGAAGATTTGATGCTTTTGGCTAATAAAAAAGTAGCTGAGTTTGTTGCTAAAAAAGAAAAAGGGAAGCAAAAATTAACCTTTGTTTATCGATTTCATGATACGCCAAAGGAGGATGTTATTATTGGTTTTGCACAATTCGCGCTGAAGTTTGGATATAAAATAGATACAAGCTCCGGCCGAGAAACAGCCCGCTCCTTAAATCATTTAATGGAAGATGTCGAAGGCAAGGTGGAGCAAAATGTGCTTACCAATTTGGCGATCCGCTCGATGGCAAAAGCTGTTTATACGACAAAAAAGCACAGTCATTATGGTTTAGCATTTGATTATTATACCCACTTTACTTCTCCCATCCGACGTTACCCAGATGTGATGGCGCATCGTTTATTAGCACATTATCTGGCTGATGGCAAATCTGTAAATGAGGAAGAGTATGAAAAAATGTGTCTCCACTCATCCCAAATGGAAAAAAAAGCGGCAGATGCTGAACGCGCTTCTGTGAAATACAAACAAGCAGAGTATTTGCAAGACCATGTCGGACATCAATACACGGGTATCATTTCGGGCTTAACCGAATGGGGTATGTATGTCGAAATTGTGGAGAACAAATGTGAAGGCATGATTCGTTTACGTGATATCAACGACGACTTTTATGTATTAGATGAAAAAAATTATTGTATCATCGGTCAGCGGAAAAAGAAAAAATATCAATTGGGGGATGAGGTGCTTATCCTGGTCAAGAAGGTAGATCTAAGTAAACGACAAATTGATTTTTCATTGGTGCGATAGCAGCCTCACCCCAATTCCATGTACTCCATAAAAGACCTTCATCAACTGATTAATCAAGCGATCATTCAGTCGGTTTATCCAGAACAACCCAAAGAATTATATGAACCTATCACTTATTTTATGGATTTGGGGGGGAAGCGTATTCGTCCCATCTTATTGCTAATGGCTTGCGATTTATTTTCACAAGATATTCAAAAAGCCATTCATCCTGCTTTAGGAATAGAGCTATTTCACAATTTCACCTTGATGCATGACGATATCATGGATCACGCACCCATCCGAAGGGGGAAACCAACGGTGCATCAAAAGTGGTCGAATACGACTGCTATTCTTTCGGGTGATGTGATGTTGATTGAAGCTTATAAATTGATGGTCCAGGTTGACCCTTCCATTTTACCAGATGTACTTCGTATTTTTAATGATACAGCAGTAGGTGTGTGCCAAGGGCAACAAATGGATATGGGTTTCGAAAAAATCGATCGTATTGAAACGGATGAATACATCAACATGATCCGTTTGAAAACAGCGGTATTACTTGGTGGTGCTTTAAAAATAGGAGCTATGATTGGTGGTGGTTCAGCAGCAGATGCAGCACTGCTGTATACCTTTGGCGAGCATATGGGCATCGCCTTTCAACTACAGGATGATATTTTAGATGTGTATGGTGATCCCGAAAAATTCGGAAAACAGGTGGGGGGGGATATTCTGTCCAATAAAAAAACCTTCATGCTGATTAAAGCACAAGAGCTAGCACAAGGTGAAACAAAGAAAGGTTTAAACTACTGGCTAAAAAAAACCGACGCTAACCCTGCTGAGAAAGTAAAAGAAGTAAGTGCGATCTACAACCAATTGGACATACGTCAACTGGCAGAAACAAGGATGAATAGTTTTGTCGAACTTGCTTTATTGTCTTTAGATCGTTTAAGTGTGACTAGTGATAAGAAAGCTGTTCTGCAAAGTTTTGCAGAACAGCTTTTGGTGCGAGAAAATTAATGGTAAGCTTGAGCAAATATTTTATCTAAACATCCATGAACAAAAGTAGACTCGAAGCTTTTAGTGATGGTGTTTTAGCCATCATTATTACAATTATGGTATTGGAAATCAAAGTGCCACACGGTAGTGAATGGATTGAACTAAAGCCTTTGATTCCCAAATTTATCAGCTATTTGATGAGCTTCCTTTTTATCGGTATTTATTGGGGCAATCATCATCATCTGTTACACGCTGTAAAGCAAGTTTCATCTGGGATGATGTGGGCAAATACCAACTTGCTTTTTTGGTTGTCCCTTGTGCCATTTGCGACTGGATGGATGGGAGAAAATTATTTTGCACCTAATACGGTTGTCATTTATGGGATCATTCAATTGATTAGCGGTCTTGCATATACTTTTTTACAAAAAGTGGTTGAAAAAAATACACACGACTTAGAAACACTAAAAAAAGCCATTCGAAATCTCAATAAAAAAGGCACCATATCTCTTATAGGCTATTTGTTAGCAATTTTATTTGCTTATATAACTCCAATTGTATCACATATTATATTTTTTGCTATTGCTATTATATGGATCATACCTGACAGAAATATTGAGAAAGTATTAAGGGAAGAAGCAGGAGGCAAGCAACATAAAGGTTAACGATACAACAAGTATTTATTTCGCATCACTTTGTATTGCGAAAGTGCAGGATCCCAACTTTGGCGTATCTCTTCCTCACTTTTTTGATTGATAATTTGTTCCCTCAATTGATCCGTACCGGCTAAACGATCGAAGCCACGTATTTTGAAAAATTGATCTTTCAATGGGTATGCTTGATAGAGCTCCATCAACCAGCTTAGATTGAGTTTGCCAGCTTTTCTGATCTTATTGACATCATATTGATGCAAATCAATTCCATAGCAAATCTTATTTTGATGCAAAGGCTCGTCGCTCATTCCTGGAATACTTACTGGTGTAAAATTAAAGCCATACTTGCCCTTCAATTCTGGACTACCTACTATTCGAAAGGGAGAATAAGTCCCTCTGCCCACACTAATGACAGTCCCTTCAAACAAGCAAAGCGAAGGGTACAGTAAAATGCTCGGTGAGCTATTTAAATTGGGTGATGGAGGAATAGGTAACTCGTAGGGTGTCGAATGGAGATAGTCTTTTAGTTTGATGATTTTTAGTTTGCAAACTGCCTTATTCGTCAACCAGCCTTCGCCGTTTATCATTTGTGCATATTCGGCAATCGTCATTCCATGAACAATGGGAACGGGATGCATGCCTGTAAACGATTTGAATTGGGGGTTAAGTACGGGTCCATCTACATAAAAACCATTTGGATTGGGCCTATCCCATATCATCAGTTCCAGGTTGTTTTCAGCACAGGCCTCCATCACATAATGTAAGGTGGAGATATAGGTGTAAAAACGAGCTCCCACATCTTGGATATCAAAAATCAAAATATCAATACCTGCAAGATCTTCTTTGGTAGGTTTAAAATGTTTCCCATATAACGAAATAATAGGTATGCCAGTTTTGGGATCTACGGCATCATCTATTTTGGCTCCATCACTCGCATTACCACGAAAACCGTGTTCTGGTCCAAATATTTTTACAACATTAATTCCCAAGGCGATGAGGCTATCTGGACTGCTTTTGGTGCCAATAATGGACGTAGCATTAATGACCATGCCGGCCTTTTTACCTTTTAAATAAGGTAGATATTGATCTGTTTGGTCTGCCCCAGTTTTAATTTTTTCATTGGGTTTATCGATATCATTTACTTGAATATGATATGGATTTGGAACGCGATCCAGCATCGCGCTAATGGGTTGCGCACAAGTCATGCTTGTGAGTAACAGAAATGGAATAGGTAGAAATTGCATAGGTGTAAATGTATGTATAAAGTTTTTGTCGAGATTCAAGAATGTGTTTCAGGTGTTTTATCTTCGTCAAGAGTTTTTCGTAATAGCCCATGTTTGATCAAAATCAATTACATCAGTTTCAATCTTTAGAAACCCCTTTTTATTATTACGATTTAACTTTATTAAGGGAAACATTATTGGCATGTAAACAGGCTTCAAGCAAGTACGATTTTCGCGTACATTATGCCTTGAAGGCCAATTTTAATCAACCCATTTTGTTGGCTATAAAGGAAGCTGGGTTCGGCGCCGACTGTGTAAGTGGGAACGAGGTGAAAAAGGTAATAGAGCTGGGCTTTACTCCCAACAAAGTGGTGTTTGCAGGTGTAGGAAAATCAGATAAAGAAATCTTAGATGCGCTAGATCGCAATATCTTTTGTTTCAATGTGGAATCTCTGCAAGAACTGCAAGTAATTAATGAATTAGCACAGCAGCAAAACAAAATTGCAAAAATTGCTATTCGGATTAATCCAAATGTAGATGCCGACACGCATAAAAATATTACCACAGGTTTGGATGAAAATAAGTTTGGTATTCACCAATGGGAACTAGACAGCTGCATCCGTATATTAAGTCAATCAAAAAACCTAAATTTTATCGGTATTCATTTTCATATTGGGTCTCAAATTGCCAATCTAGATGTGTTTAAAGATTTATGCGTCAAGATTAATGAGATTCATCAATGGTTTGATCAATGTGGTTTTCAGCCCACCATTTTAAATGTCGGTGGTGGATTGGGAGTAGATTATGATCATCCCGACCAGGAACTTATTCCAGATTTTGAAACGTATTTTGGAATATTTAATAAAAATTTGAACTATAAACCCGGACAAGAAATCCATTTTGAATTAGGAAGAGCATTAGTTGCTCAATGTGGCCATCTGATCAGTCGGATTTTGTACATCAAGAATGGGAAAAAGAAAAATTTCATGATTTTGGACGCTGGGATGACGGAATTAATTCGGCCAGCCTTGTATCAAGCGTACCATAAAATCGAAAATATTTCGAAGCCCGAGGCTTCAGGTACAGAGATTATAAAATATGACGTCGTTGGTCCCATTTGTGAAAGCACCGATTGCTTTGGTCAAGATAGGAGACTTCCAAAATCTGATCGAGGAGATTTAATGGCTATCCGAAGTGCAGGGGCTTATGGCGAAGTATTGGCGTCGGGTTATAATTTGCGTGATCGAGTTCGGGCTGTTTATTCGTCGATTATGTAGGGTTCAAAACTAGCTGTCCGTAGAATTTGGCATGTAATATCATTTTTTTCTTCGTTATTGTTTGTTTTTAATGGCACTCAGGAGATCGCTTCGCTAAGTTTTTATTGCCATAAAGCTATGATGAGCCATATTAATTTAGAATTTAATGAGTGGTGGCTCATAATGGTTTCTGCGGATTAACAAATGGGAGGGAGTCTCCAGACTCCCTGTAAATAAATAGCAATATCCACGATTTTACGAACCTATTTAAACGCATTCAACCCCGTCACATCCATGCCTGTTATCAGTAGGTGTATATCATGAGTCCCCTCGTAGGTAGCCACCGATTCCAGATTCATCATGTGACGCATGATGGGAAATTCTCCTGTAATTCCCATGCCTCCAAGCATTTGGCGCGCATCGCGAGCAATGTTTAATGCAGTTTCGACACTATTCCGTTTAGCCATCGAGATTTGGGCGGGTGTCGCTTTATTTTCATTTCGGAGTACCCCCAATCGCCAAACCAGTAATTGACCTTTGGTGATTTCGGTAATCATTTCTGCCAATTTCTTTTGCTGTAGCTGAAAACCCCCTATCGGGCGATCAAATTGAATACGTTCTTTCGAATAACGCAAAGCTGTATCATAACAATCCATTGCTGCACCCAAGGCCCCCCACGCAATGCCATAACGCGCCTGATTTAAACACCCGAGAGGTCCTTTTAATCCTTTGACGTTGGGGAAAATATTTTCTTTTGGGATTTTGACGTGATCGAATACCAGTTCTCCAGTGGCCGATGCACGTAAACTCCATTTGCCATGCGTTTCTGGAGTACTAAAACCATCCATTCCTCGCTCCACGATCATTCCTCGTATATCGCCATGCTCGTCTTTGGCCCACACAACCGCGATGTCTGCAAAAGGAGCGTTCGATATCCAAAGTTTTGCTCCGTTTAATAAGTAGTGATCTCCTTTATCTTTGATATTGCTCACCATATCACTCGGATTGGAGCCAAAATCGGGTTCCGTTAATCCGAAGCATCCCATCAATTCTCCCGATGCTAGTTTGGGTAGATATTTTTGTTTTTGTTCTTCAGAGCCATATGCATAAATGGGGTACATCACCAATGAACCCTGCACGGATGCAGTAGATCGAATACCCGAGTCGCCACGCTCAATTTCTTGCATGATTAATCCATAAGAGATATAATCTAATCCGGCACCACCATGTTTGGTGGGTATTGTGGGGCCAAACGCGCCAATCTCACCCAGTCCTTTGATCAATTGTTTTGGAAATTCGGCACGCTGTGCATAATCCTCAATAATGGGGCTGACTTCCTTTTTGACCCACTCGCGTACACTATTGCGTATCAACTTATGCTCGTCGGATAAAAGGTCATCTATTTGATAGTAGTCTGGGGCCTCATACAGGTCTTTTTTGGCAGATTTTTGATTGTTTTTTTTCGTGGTTATCGTTGCCATAAAAAATAGGTTTTACCAAAAGTAGCAAATTAGATGTTGTGAGAGCATGCTAAACTAAATCAATTTGCTAGCATATTTTTTGAAGATCTTCAGGAGTATCAATCGCTTGACTTTCTTTATCTGTAATGGCTGTTTGGATGTGGTATCCATTTTCAATCCAGCGTAGCTGCTCCAAAGATTCGGCTTTTTCTAAACTAGATATGGGCAGCTTAGTGATCTCAAATAATGTTTGTTTACGATAACCGTAGATGCCAATATGCTTGTAATAGGTATGTTGATCAAGCCATTCTTCAACTTTTTCCCCTTTAAAAAAGGGGATCGTTGCACGACTAAAATAAATAGCACGTTGATGAATGTTGATAACCACTTTGGGGCTGTTGGGATTATTTAACTCTTCTACCGAGTTTATTTTTTTGATCAGTGTAGCTATTTGATGATTTGGTTTTTCGAAGCACTTGCACACTAAGTCTATTTGTTCTGGATCAATGAACGGTTCATCCCCTTGAATGTTGATATAAACATCATAATCGAGATGCGCATGTGCTATTTCTGCACAACGGTCAGTCCCACTTTGATGATGCGATGAGGTGATAGCCACATTTCCTCCAAAACCGACTACATGATCCTGTATCCGCCGATCGTCTGTTGCAACCATTACATGGGTGAGCAGTTCTGATTTTTCGCATTGTTCATACACTCGTTGGATCATGCTTTTTCCTGCAATATCAACCAGCGGTTTCCCTGGGAAGCGGGTGGAGGCAAATCGAGCAGGGATGATTCCTAAAATATTCATTGTTGAAATGGTGTCAAAGCAAATGGCAAAGCTATCAAAAGATCAGGCAATCCTGATTTTAAAAATCGGGTGTGGTGAATTTTTAATAGTTTAGCGCAAAAAAATATACATGAATTTTACCAAAATTTTATTTCTATGCGGGCTAGCTATATCCACATACAGCCCAAGCTATAGCCAAACTAAAACGTCAAATAAAGCAATAGCCCAACTGTTGCCTTTAGACCCCGATGTTAAAATTGGGAAATTAGCGAATGGTTTTACGTATTACATCCGTAAAAATACGGAGCCTAAAAATAGAGCTTATTTGTATCTCGCAAACAAGGTGGGGTCTAATTCTTGAAAATGAGGATCAGCAGGGCCTAGCCCATTTTGTGGAACATATGGGCTTTAATGGTACCAAACACTATCCTAAAAATGACTTGGTAAGTTACCTTCAAAAGGCAGGTGTTCGTTTTGGGGCTGATTTGAATGCTTATACTAGTTTTGACGAAACGGTGTATCAACTGCCCATACCTACCGATGATGCCGAAATATTTAAAAATGGAATGCAAATGATGCGAGATTGGGCACAAGATGCAACGCTTGACCCTGTAGAAGTTGACAAAGAGCGAGGGGTTGTTTTGGAGGAAAAACGTTTGGGAAAAGGTGCCTATGAACGTATGCAAATCAAATATTTACCCGTATTGTTTAATAATTCTCGTTACTCAAACCGTTTACCTATCGGGACGGAAGAGGTGCTAGAAAACTTTAAACCAGAAACGCTACGACAGTTTTACAAGGATTGGTATCGCCCCAATTTACAAGCATTGATTGTTGTTGGAGATATTGATGTGCAGGCAGTTGAACAAATGATCAAGGCAAAATTCGCTGATTTGAAAAATCCAGTGGACTCGCGTGAACGGATCGAGTATACGATTCCTCTAATCCATAAAAATCAGTTCATTGCAGTAACAGATAAAGAATTTCCATTTACGGTTGCCCAAATCATGATTAAGCATCCTGAGACGGTAGCCAAAACGACGGTCGATTTGCGCGATAACATGATACGGGCACTATACAACCAGATGTTGAACGCACGCTTTAGTGAAATAACAAAACAGGCAAATCCTCCATTTCTACAAGGTGGAAGTGACATTCATAGATTTCTTGCAGGGCTGGATGTGGCTGGATCATTTGTAGTTGCTAAGCCTGGTGAGCTTGAAACAGGATTTAAAGCAGTTCTGACAGAGGTTGAACGTGTAAAACGTTTCGGCTTTACACAAACTGAATTTGAGCGTGCCAAAGTAGTATTTATGATACAGGAAGAGTCTACTTATAAAGAAAAAGATA
>CAIOLR010000132.1 GCA_903859135.1 uncultured bacterium
ATCAGCCGTTAAATCCAGATTATGCTACAGCCTCTACGAGCAATAGAGCTACAGGTAAGGGTGAAGGTATAGTAGGATCTCCTAAGAATATGTGGGATGGTTTTGTTCAGGTAATTAATCCAACTGAGGGAATGCCAGGAGGGGCTTCGGGTCTTGGTGCTGCTGGTAATGGTGGTGGTGGTGGTGCTGCATGGAATGCTGGAGGTGGAGGTGGTGGAAATGGAGGCAGTGGGGGTAGTGGTGGTGATGATGCGACTGTGACCCGTGGCCGGCCAGGTTTTGTTACTTCCCCATCTGGAGTTCCTACCCCTACTCGTTTGATCATGGGAGGAGGAGGAGGGGCTGGACATGTGGACAATGCAGATTTAGGTGATAGTGGGGGTGTTGGTGGTGGGATTATTTTGTTGAATGTAGGAACAATTACAGGAACAGGGACAATTAATGCGAATGGTGGAACTGGACAAAATGCAGGCTGGTGTCAGGGTCTAAATCTTCCTGATCAAAATGGTGTTTTAGCAGTCCGTAATTGTCCAACCTATGATGGTGCTGGAGGAGGAGGTGCTGGAGGGGCTGTATTTTTAAAGGTTTCTACCCCAAATGTAGCCTCTGCTCTAACTATCAATGCTAAAGGAGGAAGAGGGGGAACGGCAGCTTATTCACATGGGCCTGGTGGAGGAGGAGGTGGTGGATTGATTTTTGCTTTAACAGGTGCAACAAGTGGCACATTCATTACCAATGTGTTGGAGGGAGCTGCTGGGATTTATCCTAATGGCAGTACTACAGCCGCTCCAGGCACTGCAGGCCAGGCATTAACGTTCACGATATCGAGTTTACCCTTATACCTCCAAGGCGGCGGTACAAGTTGCTACCCAGCGTTAAGTACGACACTAAGCGAGGCGAATGCTGGCGGAGCAGGCACACGTATGCCAGGAGCTTCGGTGACGTATACTATTACGGTTAGCAATAAGGTAAATGCTGGTAATGCTGGTGGTGTGCTAGTCGATGTATTGCTTCCTACAGGTATTACCTATCAATCAGTCACAGTTACCTATGTTGGAGGTTCAGGAGAGAATTCGGCAGCTTCGGCAACTACCAACCAGGGCACAATTACGAATCCACGTTTTGGTAATTTTGTGGTAGCTCCAGGTGGATCTGTTGTTTTAACCTTGGCTGCAAAAGTGGAATGCAGAACACTTGCAGGTATTTATAATGCCCACGCACAGGCCTATTATCTAGATCCTACGCGAGTTTTAGCAAGCCCCTATGGACACATTAGCCCTTCTCCAACGGTCTTTGATCCACCACCACCTTCTGCTAAATTTTCTCCATCCACTACGTATGCCTCTGGGGGTTCTGTTTTAGGAAGTAATTTCAATGGTTTTTTATCAACAGCAGAGAATGTAGATGTGAGTAATACTTTGAATATTACTTCCAATTCGCCCGTTTACGAGGGAAACACCCTAAGACTCGATGCGAGTATTCCAGATGCAATATATACTTGGACGGACCCTAAAGGCCAAACCTTTACGTCAAAAAGTATCGTGATTGATCATGCAGATGAAACCATCGCAGGGATTTATAAACTAACGGTATCAATTAATGGTTGTTCATTAGAAGCATCTGTGAATGTAGTTGTTAGAGGAAAGATCACCGTACCGAATGTGTTTACCCCTAATGTAGATGGACTTGAGGATACATGGAACATCCAAGGATTAGAAAACTATCCTGAGGAACGTACGGTACGCGTGTTTGATATTTGGGGAGTCCTGGTATTTTCTTCTGTTGGATATAAACAGCCATGGAATGGTACTTATAATGGTCGCGATTTACCCGTTGCCACGTATTATTATGTGGTTGATCCTAATGATGGTGGCATTACCTCTCGTCTCTCAGGCTATGTGGCTATTGTGAGGTAGCGAGATATCATCACGTGGTAATACTTGTAGTATCAACAAGTTCATCTGAAATAAGTGCAGTCTCTTCGCCTTCAATAAAATCAACTTCGACCCTCAAATTTTGGATAATGTGCTGCTGCCTGATGGGCGTATTTTTACCCATGTAGTATTCCAATAAGCTTTTGATCGTTTGCTCCTTGGATAAAATAACTGGGTCGAGGCGAATATCTTTACCAATAAACAACTCAAACTCGGTTGGTGAAATTTCACCCAATCCCTTAAACCGGGTTATTTCTGGCTTATTCCCTAGTTTTTGGATGGCGCGTTGGCGCTCTTCGTCGCTGTAGCAATAAATCGTTTCCTTTCTATTCCGAACCCGAAATAGGGGAGTTTGTAGAATAGATACGTGACCAGCTTTCACTAAGTCTGGGAAAAATTGCAAGAAAAAAGTCATCAATAACAAGCGAATGTGCATCCCATCGACATCCGCATCCGTCGCGATCACAATATTATTGTAGCGAAGATTATCTAAACCATCTTCAATATTCAGGGCGTGTTGTAGGAGGTTGAATTCTTCATTTTCGTACACTACTTTTTTAGTGAGACCGAAACAGTTCAACGGCTTTCCTTTCAAGCTGAATACCGCTTGAGTCATCACATCCCTAGATTTTGTGATGGATCCACTGGCTGAATCCCCCTCGGTAATAAACAACGTGGTTTCCTGCTTACGCTCGTGCGAATCTTCAAAATGAATTTTACAGTCTCTAAGTTTTTTGTTATGAAGAGATGCTTTTTTTGCTCGTTCATTGGCCAATTTTTTGATGCCAGCAATATCTTTCCGCTCTCGCTCCGATTGAAGAATTCGCTTTAGTAAAGCGTCTGCATCCGCAGGATGTTTGTGTAGATAGTTGTCTAGTTCTTTTTTTATAAAATCATTGATGAACGTACGCACACTCGGTCCATCGGGGGCTATATTTTGCGAACCTAGTTTGGTTTTAGTTTGTGATTCAAAAACAGGTTCTTGCACCCGGATAGAGATTGCCGAAACAATGGAAGCTCGGATGTCTGAAGCGTCAAATTCTTTTTTGTAAAACTCGCGTATCGTTTTGACGATGGCTTCGCGAAAAGCTGCTTGATGCGTTCCTCCTTGTGTCGTATGTTGCCCATTTACAAAGGAGTAATATTCTTCACCATATTGCTGACCATGGGTCATGGCGATCTCTATATCTTCACCTTTGAGGTGTATAATCGGGTAGCGAATAGCCTCCGAATCTGTATTTCTAGTTAATAAATCAAATAACCCACGTTCAGAGTAATATTTGGTGCCATTAAATGTGATGCTCAAGCCGGCATTCAGAAAAACATAATTCCAAATCATGTTTTCTATAAACTCGGGGATATAATGATAATGGCGGAAAATAGACTCGTCGGGGATGAATGTAACGGCTGTACCATTACGTTGCGTGGTTTCCATTTCTTTTGCATCATTCACCAGTTCACCTTTGGCAAATTCTGCTCTTTTCGTTCGGCCATCCCGGTAGGACTGCACAGCGAAACTACCCGACAATGCATTAACAGCTTTAGTACCAACACCATTTAAACCCACTGATTTTTGAAATGCTTTCGAGTCGTATTTACCACCCGTATTTATTTTGGAAACACAATCAATCACTTTTCCTAGCGGGATACCACGTCCATAATCGCGGATCGAAACTTTTTTATCAGAAACAGTGATCTCAATACTTTTACCTCCCCCCATCACAAATTCATCAATAGAGTTGTCTATAATTTCTTTCAACAATACATATATCCCGTCATCATACGCCGAACCATCGCCCAATTTACCAATGTACATTCCTGGACGAAGGCGAATATGTTCTTTCCAATCGAGTGAACGTATACTATCTTCGCTGTAATTTGATTCTCCCATTTGTTTTAGTATTGCGTATAGCTTTTGTTAATGCCTAAATAATGTTGACCATTTTCTGATATCATAGTCGAAATATAGATTGCGCTATACTTAGTGTGCAAATCTATCTTCCAAAATCATCCTGAATACGTATGATATCGTCTTCGTCAGATGGGTTTTCTAAATCAGTATGTTGCCATATTTCGGCTACAACACCCCAGTCGTCTAAGCCAAGCAAACGATGACGTTCGCCTTGTTGTAGCCTGATTAAACTACCTGGATTTAATAATTGAGGTTCTCCTTCATCATTGGTTGGGCTCGTTATGACTCCGACAGTGCCTTTAACCACTTTCCAGATTTCGGCACGGCGGTGATGATATTGCCATGAAAGTCGTTTTTGGGGAGCTACCACGAGTATTTTGGGGCTTAACTTTCCTGAAATTTTTAGCTCATTGATGTCAATCCCATCAAAAAAATGGTCTGCAAAATATTCAGCTTGGGCCTCATCAATGACAAAAAAACCTCCCCACGGGCGACTCGTATCTTGTTTATCAATAGAAAATCCTTTTTGCTTTAAATCTTGTTCGATTTCAGAAAAAAAAAGTGTTTTTAGGTGATCAATAGACATGTGTTTGTACGTTTAAAACCTGCTCTAGGTTTGAGCATTGAGCCTGTCGAAATGGAGCTGGTCAAGTGAGATTTTATTTTCCGGAAGACTCTTTGACGATGACAAATATATCTTCGTTCTCTTTTTTCATTAAATATCGTTCACGAGCAAATTTCTCAAGCATGTGTGGATTCGTATTTAGCTCATTGAGATCCCGTCGTGTTTTTTTAATTTCTTTCGTGTAAAATGCTTTTTCGGATTCTAATTTATTTAATTGATTCCAGTATTGGTACTGAGACATCAAATCATTTCGGTCAAAAAATAGCATCCAGAACACAAAGAAAGTACTCGAAAGCATGTATTTATTTCGGAGGGTAGCGACCAATTGATCCATGAACACAAAATAGGTAAAAAATGGGTAAGTATTTAGTTTCCTGGGGTTATTCGAAGTCTATGACTTCGAATGGTTATGAGTTTAGTCTTCAGACTAGTTTCTATTTAGTCGGTCCTCAAAAAGTGATTTTTAATTTTTGGGGATAAAAAAAAGTGCAGGCAG
>CAIOLR010000133.1 GCA_903859135.1 uncultured bacterium
AGGGGTAAATGTAGCATGTTAAAATAAAACCCGTTTTGATGTAAATTTCAACTGTATAAAAATGCAAAGAGGCTGTCTCATAAAGCAGCCTCTTTGCATTTTTATACAGTTCATTTATGGGGACAAATACCCCCTGTGAATCGCCAATCTAAAAAGGGGATGCGTGTATATGTGTGTCCCCCCCCTCTTCCCATAAAATAAAATATTTAAAGGTTTAATTTTGGCTTATGAATGATGAGTTTGATGTTCCAGAAATAGAAGAACAGGATTTATACGAACATCTAAGGATCGTAGTAGACAAGGGTCAATCTTTCCTGAGGATTGACAAGTTTTTAATGAACCGAATCGAAAATGCCTCGCGTAATCGAATTCAGCATGCAATTGAAGCAGGAAGTGTTTTGGTTAATGATAAACTGGTCAAAGCCAGTTATAAAATCAAGCCTTTAGATATCATTTCGGTTGTTTTGCCACATCCTCCCCGGGATACGGAAGTCTATCCAGAGAATATTCCACTGGATATTGTTTATGAAGATGATGATGTGATTTTGGTGAATAAGCCCGCAGGCATGGTTGTTCATCCTGGTTTTAATAATTATACGGGTACTTTGGTGAATGCATTGGTTTATCATGTTCAGCAATTACCTCAGTTGCCAGGCAATGAAGGAAGGCCAGGTTTGGTACATCGCATTGATAAGGATACTTCAGGTCTCTTATTAATTAGCAAGAATGAGCGTGCGATCACTTTTCTGGCGAAGCAATTTTTTGATCATAGCATTACACGGAAGTATTTGGCCTTGGTTTGGGGAGATATCGAACAAGACGGAACAATTAGTGGATATATCGGTCGCAGTGCTAAAGACAGAAAAGTGATGGCCATATATAGTGATGAGAGCAAGGGGAAATGGTCTGTCACCCATTATAAAGTATTGGAGCGATTGAATTATGTAACCTTGATTGCATGTGAATTAGAAACAGGTAGAACACATCAGATCAGGGCACATATGAAGCATATTGGCCATCCACTGTTTAATGATAGTTCGTATGGGGGCGACCGTATTGTTAAGGGGACTGTATTTACAAAGTACAAGCAATTTGTCGAAAACTGTTTTGAGCTTATGCCTCGTCAGGCATTGCATGCCGAGTCGTTAGGGTTTATTCATCCCACCACTCGTCAGTTTATTCATTTTGTAGCAGATTTGCCACCAGATTTTACAGCAGTTTTGGACAAATGGCGTAAATATGTTAGAGATTCAGCCTAATTGGCTTGTATCTATTTCAAAAAAGAATGGGAAGCTGACTAATAATATCAGTTCCCCATTCTTCGGGTGTTAATATGTTATACAAAACGCAGCACTATGCTGGTTTTTCTATAAAAAAGTCTAAAGTAAAATTATAAACATACTAACGATTTACTTGCCACCTGAGCTACTATTACCACCACCAGTATTTACACTAAAGCAACAACAACAGCTACAACAACAGCTGCAACAACAACCCGAAGCAACTAATGCGTGCTTCAACGACTTTTTAGACAAATGCATGATTTTCATAATCAATTCTTTAACATTTAAACATATGAGCTACATTTTTTACTGAGGTATCGCTCCCCTCTCATCTTAACTGACAATTTTGTTGATTAATATTAAATTACAATTATATTGTTTTAGTATTAGTAAATATAGTGATTTAAATTGAATGTTGTTAATCACTTGGACTAATTTAACAATTTTTAATTATTTTTTAATCAAAAAAA
>CAIOLR010000134.1 GCA_903859135.1 uncultured bacterium
AAGCTGCTTGGGAAGAAGTACAAAAAATAAATTTTCAACCTACTGCGTAACATCAGCTTTTAATTTATCTGCGGGCATCGGTTCCAACCTTGGTGGATCATATTCGACGTCGAGGTCGGGAGTATGAAACAGGTATTCGTACCGATTATCTTTCCAAATTGAATGAAAAATATGAGCATTGGATCAATCAGTATACGCAGGGAAAATTATTTATTCTCGACAAAGACCATCTCGATTTTACGAATAGACCGGATGATATGAGCTATATAATTCAACGGGTTGAAAAAGAAATTTTCAGTTTGGATAAAATTTAATCTCTTTCTGGAATCACTAATTTTGCGCGTTTTGCTGCGGCATGAAGTACATTGACAATTTGCCGTCGCAATACGCAATACTAATGATGCAATATTAAAAAAATGACGACTATAGAAAGTAAATATTGGGGTGAATTACGAACAGAGTCGACCCATGTTCGATCTGGCCAGACTTTGTTGACAGATGCTCCTGTAGACAATAATGGGAAAGGTGAGACTTTTTCTCCGACCGATCTTTTAGTTACGGCATTAGGTACCTGCATGCTTACGGTGATGGGGATTGCGGCCCGTGAGCACGGAATAAATATCGATGGTGCGACGTGTTCTCTGGTTAAGATCATGGCCTCTAATCCGAGGAGGGTGTCCGAGGTGCAGATTGTGCTCAATTTTCCAAAAGAAGGAGTGTACTCAGATAAAGAAAAAGCCATCCTAGAGCGGTCTGCATTAACTTGCCCCGTTGCGAAGAGTGTACATCCGGATTTGATACAACATGTGATTTTTAATTTTGCATGATTTGTTCGGAAGCTTCTTCTACTGATATGTCTGAATGCGATGATTCGAAAATGCATGCTCCATTTTTAATAAGTAGGAGCTGGGGCGATTCATGATGGACTTTAAAAATAGCCGCGATGCTGTTGGATAGGTCACGAAATTTGAGGAGGTCTAAAAAATAGATCGGAGTATTTGAGGGTAGAGAGTCCCAGTCCAATTCGAATTTTTTCTTGGCCATCAAACTCACCGAGCAGCGTGTGCTGTGCTTGAATATAATGCTGTAGCCTTGGTTAGCCTGTATGCTGTCCAATTGTTGTTGGGCTTCAAGTGAGATCCAGTTCATTATTCCTATAGGGTTGGGGTCGTTTTTTTCTAAACGTTTGACTCATTATTTCTTCCCAGTTTTAGGACTGGTGCCATATGCAGGACATAGCTTTTCGCTACACGACTCTAAAACTGTGCTAGCTGCTAATAAGATGAATATTCCCAGTGCAATTGTTTTCATTTGGCAAGTTTTGGTTTATATAAAAATAGGATTAATAAATTAAATTGTCAATTATTTTTTTATAAAAATCTCTTTTTTTAACATGCTAGTTCGTGTTGAAGATTAGCCATTTGAATGGCTGCAATAGCTGCTTCTTCACCTTTATTGCCGTGAGTTCCTCCAGAGCGATCTAAAGCCTGCTGCAGGTTATTGGTCGTTAGTACGCCGAAAATTACAGGCTTGTTATGTTTGATTGATACATTGGAAAGGCCATTCGCAACAGCGTCACAAATAAAATCAAAATGACGGGTTTCGCCCAGAATCACACATCCTAAACAAATGACTACATCTACTTGTCCCAATTCTAATAACATATTCGCACCCGAGGTCAGTTCATAGCTTCCAGGAACAGGTATGTTTACTATATGTTCATCTAAGGCCCCGTGTTTTTTCAAACGATCATAAGCACTTTGGTAAAGTGCATTGGTAACGTCGGAATGCCATTGTGCGGTTATAATGCCAAAGCGGAATGGTTTTGCGGAGGATATTTCGATATGTGAAAAGTCGGATAGGTTTTTCATGTGTTTAATTGTTTTTCCAGCGGCCATGAAGCTGTCATGAGCCTGAATTAATCATTAGGGTTTGTGAGTGTAAGCTCATGACGGTTTCATGTGTATAATGGTTTTTATATTGGTCATGAAGCGATCATGAGTCAATTTTTTCGTGATTTTTTGTTTTTTATGGCACTCAAGAGTCGCTTCGCTAACGTTTTCACTAGTATTTTTTTATAGAAGTTCAACAAGTTGTTTCGCTTTTATTTATTAGTGTTTGTGAGCGGTAGCTTATGATGGTTTTAGATGGCTGGCTATTTTTAGGAATAATAAAGGTTACTAATCAGCGACTAGTAACCTTTGTGTGATATTAAATTAAAAGTTTGTGGGTTATAAATGAGCCTCTACACGAGCGATGTAAGCACTGATCATCGAAGCTTCATTGCTATTGGGATAATCCGTTTTTATTTGGGTGTAGACTTTAGAGGCTGCTTTATAATTTTTTTGCTCTTCATAAACAAGACCCAATTTTTTTAGGAATAATGGACCTGTAAATTCATTGTGCATTTTGTCTACCGCTTTTTTGTAATAAGTAACGGCTTTGTTATAGTCTTTCAGTTCGCTATATGCATCGCCTAGCATGCCCAGTACCAGTGGATCTACTACAGGGCTTCCTGTGCTGCTATACTTCCCAAGGGCATCAGCTGCTTTTTGGAATTCTCCTTTTTTGAGGTACAATCCGCCGAGATACACATTCGCTAGATTGGCAGATTTAGTATTTGAATATTCGTTTGCAATTTTCTCAAAACCAGGGTAGGATCCGTCGCCTTGGATTGCTTTGTCTGCTGATGAATCTGCAGTAGCATATTGCTCTGCTTTGAACATCTCGTTGGCGGCTTTTTCTGCGCGTGGTACCAAGTAAAACTTTTGGTAACCGAAGTAAAGTGATGTCAATAAAACAATAGCTATTCCAATGACGGCTAAGCTATTCACATTGTCTGTTACAAACTGACTAGCCTTTACGAAGCGACTATCGTTATCTTTTTGCTCTTTGTTTGACATTTGTTTAAATGTGTTGATCTTTTGAGGATGTAAAAATACATTTTTAGACTTAAGTATCAACGGGATATATGACAAATGTGCGCTGACGTGATCATTTCTCTTTTTTGCGTGAGGGATAGTAGTGGAAAGCCCGGAGTAAAGCGCAGCGGAACGAGGACTTGAAACGGAAAGCCCGACCCTAAGGGGCACGCCCAATGCCAATTGATGATACCCTCATTTTTTACCGTCTCATTTAGAAGTCGAAAAGACTAAATTTGCAGCAACAGACATGTGGCTTCAGAAACTATCGATACTCAATTTTAAAAATTACGCGGAGGCAGAATTAATGCTTTCGCCGATGGTGAATGTATTTACTGGTAAAAATGGTGCGGGTAAAACCAATTTACTGGATGCGATACATTATCTCTCGATGTGCAAGAGCTATTTTAATCCGATTGATAGCCAACAGATACGCCAAGGCCAGGATTTTTTTATGATACAGGGTGTGTTTGAGAAAAATAATCAGGAGGAGGTTGTTTCGTGTGGGCTGAAG
>CAIOLR010000135.1 GCA_903859135.1 uncultured bacterium
ATGATCCGTCCCTGAAACTATTCGCAAGAAAATTGCGAACAGAAAGTACGTTGAGTGAAGTGCTGTTGTGGCGACGAATAAAAGGAAAGGCACTTGGTGTTGAGTTTCACCGCCAGGTTCCATTGAACAAATTCATTGTTGACTTTTATTGTCATGAGTTGATGCTTGCGATTGAAATAGATGGTGGTAGTCATGATGATATAGAAAAAGACAATGAACGGCAGGAAAAACTTGAATCGCTTGGGGTGCGCTTTATTCGGTTTGCTGACAGAACTGTGAAGCAGGATATGAACAACGTGTTATACGCACTGACGAATTTTATTGAGGAGCTGAATTGTAGATAATACGTTCACAGAGCGAGTGGGACATCCCCAATGCTGCGCTCGTTCACTTGCGTTCATCCCCCTTCGCTCTCACACACACCTACGCGGCAAGGGGAATGCGGGCGGTTCTTCATTTCAGCGCATCACAACGGGCGGATCCTTATATAATACATCACACAAGAAAAAGACCAACTCTGTTACCCAGCCCAGTGCACTGCAGGTAGGACATCCCTCTAACCCGATGTCATTTAGTTGAGCCTATCTGACGCGAGTGTTACATCCCCCTAACCCCCTTCGCTCTGGCACACAGCCTGCGCAGCAAGGGGGAATACGTTCGGTTCAGTCCTTCTGCCACATCAAATAGGTCTTAACTTTCCTTAACAAAATGACATTGCACCCTAACCCCTTCGCTAACGCACATGGCTTGCGCAAAGGGGGAATAAGTCCGAATAAGCCTTTTGCTTGCCCGCTTAACTCAATTTCATCTTAATGGTGAGTACTATCTTTCTGGATCTTCCCCAGCTAATAGGAGCATGAAACAGCTCTGGGTAAAAAGGGAGCCGGTTCATACATCTAGGATTGGCATCCACGCAACCGTAGTCAAACACTAGCGGTTAGCTTTTGCTATATTTGAAGGAAGACTACGACCATTAGAGCGACGATTACGGACAACATGGGCAGTATTTACCAAACAATTTAACGCTTTCTCTTTCTATCTTACGTTGTTTGCTACCTTGTGTCAAATATTACCCCATATGTATAAGATTCCAGTTTCGCTAGTGTTGTGTTTTATGTTGCTTGAAAGTTGTCATGTACACTCGGTTGAAATAGGGGGGCAGATATGGAAAAATAAAAACCTGAACGTGTGCCATTATAGGAACCTTAAAAAGATCCCCGAGGCAAAAACAAAGGAGGAATGGCTGAAATATGGCAAAGAAGGCAAGGGTTGTTGGTGCTATGATTCGGTTACATACAATAGACGCAAGGCGTATGGAAGAATTTATAACTGGTACGCCGTTAATAATAAAAGAGGTCTGGCTCCACTGGGTTGGCGTGTTCCTTATGCCAATGAGTGGGAAACTTTATTTAATTCATGCGGTGGGGAAACTATGGCTGGACGAGCTTTGAAATCTACGAAACTCTGGAGGCCTGAACCCGGTGCACCCTGCCCGGGGATAGACAGTTTTGGGTTCAACGCAATTCCGGGCGGTAGTCGGGATACGAATGGTTTTTTCACTGATGGTAATGCTTACGCCACCTGGTTGACTGCAACTTCAAACGCTGATTATCCATATGCTGCTAATCGTGGTTTGGCATGGGATCGATGCAATGTTGGTAAAACGGAAGACCTTAAAAGTTATGGTTATTCAGTGCGTTGTGTCAAAGGCCGATAATTGCTCAAGCAATTGCAGCTAAAGTCTATCGGTTAACGTTTACTTTTTTTGATGGAAGACGGCGGCCAACGTGGGATTGTTCTCCCACAACTGAAATATACAAGTTAACAATCAACTCAAAAACGAAATAAATATAAAAGCAAAATGAATATAACTATCATCGGGGCCTCGGCTGGAATTGGATTAGAAACAGTAAAAAGAGGATTAAATAGAAATCATTCGATAACGACCCTTTCACGATCTGAAATTAATATAGAAGAGAAAAAATCGTTAAAAACGATACTTGGCGATGCAACCAATAGAGCTGATCTAATAAGTGCAATCCAAAACGCAGATGCGCTAATTGTAACATTGGGAACTAGTAAGGATATGAAAGCAACTACCGTTTTTTCGGATTTTGCAAAATTAATTGTGGAAATAAATAGGGAGAACAAAATAGATATCCCGTTTATTTTTGTTACTGGATTTGGAGCTGGAGAAAGTAAAAATTATGTTTCTTGGTTAATAAAATTATTTTTAAAATACTTGTTAAAAGATGTTTATGCTGACAAAAGTAAAATGGAAGAAATGATTACTCATTCCGATTTGAATTGGACAGTTGTAAGGCCAGGAAGGTTATTAGACAAAGAATTGACAGAAAAATACCGAATTGAAAATAAATTATTCAAAGGAATAAACATAGGCGGAATCAATAGAGCAGACGTAGCAG
>CAIOLR010000136.1 GCA_903859135.1 uncultured bacterium
ACCTGTCGCTGTACTACCACCTAAGCCAGCTGATAAAGCTGCTAAAGACGCAGCGGTAAAGGCAGCTGTTGATAAAGCTGCTAAAGACTCAGCGGCAAAGGCAGCGGCTGATAAAGCTGCTAAAGACGCAGTGGTAAAGGCAGCGGCTGATAAAGCTGCTAAAGACGCAGTGGTAAAGGCAGCGGCTGATAAAGCTGCTAAAGACGCGGCGGTAAAGGCAGCGGCTGCTAAAGACGCAGCGGCCAAGGCAGCGGCTGCTAAAGACGCAGCGGCCAAGGCAGCGGCTGCTAAAGACGCAGCGGTAAAGGCAGCAGTTTGGCCCAAAGTGATGATGACATCTTCTCATGTTGTACAAGCGTATGCCAAAAAAGCATATGACTGTTGGCGTAGACTAGGGAGCACAAGTAGTAGAGAGGATGTAATACATAAACTAGGAAAAGTGCTTGATGAGATTCATCAGATGTGCGGAATTCCAAAGATTAAGCACACTATTTTTTATGCGGCTCCTACCGAATGTGGCACTTTTTGCAGTAATAATTGGGAAATGCGTATAAATCGCAATATGATGCAAAGCAGCAGTATCACCAAACGTGATTTTTACATGTTGGTAGAAACATTATATCATGAGGGGCGCCATACGGAGCAAGCATGGCTGGTTCGGGTGCAGTCACTTTTCGAAAAGAGGACATGGTCTTCTAGTCAGAAAAAATATGAGGTCCCGAATGTTTTTTTAGCTAAATATAGTGCTCCTGAGCCAGGAGAGGTATTTGATAAGGCGTTGGATGTAGCATTAACTAGAGGGGAAGAGCCTGATAGAAAGGCTGGAAAAGTGTATGATGATTACATGGCACTTATAGAAAAGGTAAAAAAATGGGATGAATCAGTAACGAAAAATGTGCGTGATACGACCTGTGTTTATATGAACCTCGGGAACAGCCCTCATTGGAATCATAAGTACCAAACTTTACCAAGGGAGTATGATGCATTTCTTATTGAGGAGAAGGTACGTGAAGAGTTTAAAAAAATACCTGATTTTAGGGATACTGCAATACAGGTAGCCCCAGGACCCTGTGCACATTGTCATGGAAAAAATAATCAACACATTTTTTCAGGTATCCCGTTGCATATGGTACGGTAATATACCTTTAGCTGTTTTTGAAACTATATTTTAATCCGTGTTTAGTTCCCAAAATGTATCTTTGCTCCGAAACGAGTAAAAGTGAATATTCGGGAAATTTTAACGCATTATCAATCAGATCCACGGGTCGAAAGCCTTTCGAAGGCGATCGGGTCAGCTAAAAGTCCGAGGATACATCTCAAAGGTCTCATCGGGTCGAGCGATGCCGTGTTCGCTGCTGCTTTGTATTTTTTGCAACAACGAAATATGCTTTTTATCCTCCCCGATAGGGAAGAGGCTATTTATTTTCTGAGCGACCTCGAAAGCTTGCTCGATCAGCAAGTGCTATTTTTTTCCTCATCTTTCCGAAAGCCATTTGAGTTTACACAGGTTGATAGCAGTCACGTGTTGCAACGAGCCGAAGTGCTGAATGCATTAAGTCATTCAACCAAGCTGGGTAAAATGATCGTGACCTACCCCGAGGCTTTAGCCGAAAAGGTAGTTAACCGACAAACACTTGAAAAAAATACCCTCGAAATCACCGTCGGAACTCAATTAAGTATCGATTTTATCAATGAATTTTTGCTCGAATATAATTTTGATCGGGTTGATTTTGTGTATGCGCCAGGTCAGTTTTCGGTTCGAGGAGGTATTGTTGATATTTTTTCTTTTTCGAACGATTTGCCTTATCGCGTTGAATTCTTTGGCGATTTGATTGAAAGTATCCGCACATTTGAGATTGAAGATCAGCTGTCTGTGAAGCCAATAAATAGCATTCATGTCATTCCGAATGTGCAATCTGGTTTTTTGACGGATGACAATATCTCTTTGTTGGAGTACATCAAGGGCGATACCCTGATCTGGGTCAAAGGTGCAGAACATACCTTCGATGTGATTAAAGCGGGTTATAAAAAGGCTGTCGAATGTTGGGATGCTTTGCCTGCTGAAGATAAAAAACAAAACCCCGAATGGATTGATCCCAAGCTCAATTTTACGAACGAAAAATTAGTGGCTGATCAGTTTCATGATTTTTCGATGATCGAATTTGGGAAACAGTTTTTTTATGCACCCACCGAAACTATCTCATTTGATGTGAAGCCGCAGCCATCTTTTAACAAAGATTTTAAGCTGTTAATTCACAATTTTCATCAAAACGAAGAGCAAAAAATTCAAAATTTTATTTTTACAGATTCTGCCAAACAGGTGGAGCGACTTTATTCCATTTTTGAGGATATCGACCAATCGGTAAAATTTACTCCTGTGCATCTTTCTTTGCGCGAAGGCTTTGTCGATCACGGACAGAAGATCGCCTTTTATACCGATCATCAGATATTTGATCGATACTATAAATACAAGTTGAAGAAGGGCTACGTTCGCTCCCAAGCCATCACCCTAAAAGATTTACGAGAACTGAAACCAGGTGATTATATCACACACATCGATCATGGAATAGGCAAATATGCTGGACTCGAGAAGGTGGAGGTCAATGGAAAAATACAAGAGATGATCCGTCTGGTGTATGCCGATAATGATTTGCTGTACGTCAACATCAATTCATTAAATCGTATTTCTAAATATTCGGGCAAGGATGGTAGTCTCCCCAAAATGAACAAACTGGGAAGCGATGTTTGGGAAAAGCTCAAAAAGACGACCAAGAAAAAAGTTAAAGACATTGCTCGCGATCTAATCAAACTATATGCGCTTCGGAAAGCCCAAACCGGAAATGCATTTGCTCCCGATACTTTTTTACAGACCGAATTAGAAGCTTCATTTATTTATGAAGATACGCCCGATCAAGTGAAGGCTACCGCCGATTTCAAAAAAGACATGGAGGCACCGCATCCAATGGATCGATTAATTTGTGGAGATGTCGGTTTTGGTAAAACAGAAATAGCTATTCGGGCAGCATTCAAAGCAGTGGCTGATAGTAAACAGGTGGCTATTTTGGTTCCAACTACCATTTTGGCTTCGCAGCATTTTAAAACGTTTTCGTCTCGTTTAGCCGAATTTCCTTGCAATATTGATTATATCAATCGTTTTAAATCCCCAAAACAAATTAAAGATACCTTGCAACGTTTAGCCGAAGGTAAGATCGATATCATTATCGGAACTCATCGGATCGTGAGTAAGGATGTCAAGTTTAAAGATTTAGGCTTGTTGATTATCGATGAGGAACAAAAATTTGGTGTGGGTGTTAAGGAAAAACTGAAACAAATTCGGGTCAACGTGGATACACTGACGTTAACAGCGACACCGATTCCGCGGACGCTACATTTTTCGTTGATGGGTGCGCGCGATTTGAGCATCATCAGTACGCCACCACCCAATCGTCAGCCCGTGGTTACGGAGTTGCACGTGTTTAATGAGAAGTTGATTAAGGAAGCTGTTGAGTTTGAAATTGACCGTGGCGGACAAATTTTTTTCATTCATAATCGTGTTCAGGATTTAGTGCAATTGGGTGGAATGATCAAAAATTTAGTCCCTAAAGCGCGAATCGGAATTGCACATGGGCAACTCGATGGGGATGCATTGGAAGATGTGATGCTCAAATTTGTGGATGGCCATTACGATGTGCTCGTAGCGACTACCATTATTGAAGCGGGTTTGGATATCGCCAATGCAAATACGATTATCATCAACCATGCACATATGTTTGGCTTGAGTGATTTGCATCAAATGCGTGGTCGAGTTGGGCGATCCAATAAAAAAGCCTTTTGTTATTTGTTGAGTCCTCCATTGTCTACGCTAACGAATGAGGCGAGGAAACGCCTGAGTACTATTGAAGAATTTTCCGACTTGGGTAGTGGTTTTAATGTGGCCATGCGCGATTTGGATATTCGCGGAAGCGGAAACTTATTAGGAGCCGAGCAAAGTGGTTTTATTACCGAAATTGGCTACGAAATGTACCACAAAATCTTGGAAGAAGCCATTCATGAATTAAAGGAAGAGGAGTTTAAAGAGCTTTTTAGTGATGAAAAAACGCGTCCTTTTATTTCATTTACACAAGTAGACACTGACCTGGAGGTTTTAATACCTGATGTGTACGTGACTAATATTGCCGAACGATATAGTTTGTATACCGAGCTATCTAAACTCGAAAATGAAACGGAATTGGCTTTATTCGAAAAACAGTTGATCGACCGGTTTGGACCAATACCAGAACCTGTGCAGGTGCTTTTAAATACGTGTCGTTTGCAATGGCTTGGCAAAGCCATTGGTTTCGAAAAAATATCGTTCAAAAAAAATGTTCTTCGGGGTTACTTCGTAGGCAATAAGCAATCCCCTTATTTCGAGACAGAACAATTTGGTCGAGTGCTTCAGTTTGTGCAAGCCCATTCTCGAATTTGCAATCTAAAAGAAGTGAAAAACAACCTTCGATTATCGATTGAGCATATTGGATCTATAGATGAGGCGATCGCTATGTTGAAGGAAATTAGTGCTTCTAATATAGAACTCCCTCTTTCTGGACATTGAGCTTGTCGAAACGGTGGTGAGACTTTAGTTTATCAGCTGAAAAGGAATAGCCAGCGTATATGCCGTCCTAACGGGATTGCCGTTAAATATTCCTGGTTGCCATGGGGGTGAATTACGGAGTACGCGCATGGCTTCCTCATTACATCCACTATCAATCCCATTAATGATCTGTAAATTACTTAGGCTGCCATCTTTTTCTACGATAAACCCTACGTATACTTTCCCCTCTATGTTATTTGCTTCTACTTCAGCAGGATATTTTAAGTTTGTTTTTAGATATTCTGCGAGGGCTTGGGCTCCACCGGGGAATTTGGGAACGGTACCTACGGTGCTTACATCATATAATTTATTTTGCTCAGAAATAGTAGGAGCTATCTCCGACTCGGATGATTCTACAGCACTTACAGAAGAGATCATTTTTTTCTCGAGTTCTCGTAAAGAGATTATTTTTCCTTCTTTGTTGATGATCATTTCGATTTTCGCATCTGTCATCTCTTGCTTGCTTTGCGACGAGTTGTAATAATCCATCCTCAGGCCGTATGTGGTCGTTAATAACCCACTATCTCGTTTGAATGCTAAGGATGAGACGATCCAATTTTGTTTGAGGTTTCGCATGCTTGTGAAGCGCTTTTCATGTATTTCATGAAGGCGACTAAAAGTTAGATAGTGATAGTTGTAGTAGGTTTGTGTGGTATTGGCAAAATAGCTTGCTGGGTCAAAATAACCTCTGTTCTGATCATAATAAAAGGCGTCAATAAATTTCGTTAACGATTTTCGTACATTTTCGTCACTCATCTCCAAACTTTTGTTTAGCGGTTTAGTTTTGTCTTTTACAGTAATGGGTGGTGGCAAAGGTTGTTTTTCAGTGAATATCTGATTGGGATCATCTACGAAAAAAGTCACATATCCCATCGTTAGGATAATAATACCTAATATAATACCAATGTATAGTAACGATCGGTCTTTACTCTTCGGTTCAAATTGATTTTCCATTTAAAACAGTGTCACTCAGTTAAAATTAGTATGACGCACAAGTTAGTTTTTTCTGCACACATAAGTATTCTTTTGTGCATGTGATTGAGCTGCAATTTGTCTTGTAAAGTATGTCTCCTTTATAGAAAATCTGGGAGAGGAAATGGTGAGGCCTGTTTATTATTTTGAAAGCGTGTAAATAGATTTGACTCATTAATCTTAAATTAAAAAATAATCAAAAAAAATCGTAAATTTGATATACACAGGTAGATTATCTACTGGGATCATTAACTTGTAAGCTCATGAAAAAAATATTTTATGCAGCCATTTTGTTGGTTCTACCAGCAATGACTTACAGCCAAAAAACTACTGTCTTTGATCAAAATCCGCGTTATAAAGAAAGTTTAGATCGGTACTTGAAAATGGTAGACTCTTTGACGGCTTGGCACGGTATCACCATCCAGAATACGTACAAGGCATACGATTGGCGAGAGGCTAGAGAAGAGCGCAGAAAGCAACGCAGAGCATGGCGCCACGAGGAGAGAATGAGCCGCGGATATTACAATGATTATTCCTACCCTGATTATTATCCCTATGGTGGGGGTAGACATTACACCCCTAATTATTCCTACCCTTACTATAATCACTATGCAAATCCTTATGGAAATCATTGGAGACGATTTGATTTTGGCGTAGGATTCACGTGGTAAGGGGGGAGGAAAATGTAAATTATCAAGATTGATAAAAAAATAAATTACTCGTATGCAGATCGTGAAAAAATCTTGTTGTCACTTTTGGGTATTGTTATCATTCTTTTAATCACAGTGCTGTTTGTCAAGAAAGAATATGATGTAGAAAGAGAAGTCACGATCAACAGATCTATAGTGGATGTGTTTAGCTACATCAGATTTTCGAAAAATCAAAAAAATCAGGATTTGGGCACAAAAGGACCCCATGCAGAAATGGAATATAAAGGTGTTGATGGGACTGCCGGGTAATTTGAAAATGTTATTGGAAAAGTAGAGGAGCGAGCAGCTCTACCTTTCATTTTATTCGATCGCCTTCCCCTTCATCGCTTGTGCTATTGCTTGGTCCATTACTCGCTCCGCAAAAGGGCGAGTAAATTCATTTAATTGATCTATACTTTTCAGAATTAGGTCTTTGTTTTCTGAGCTTATGGCATCTTTCAGTGCTTTTATCGACTGTTCGGTATCTTTTATTTCTGTTTCAGAAAGGGTGTTTTGGTGTCTATCTAGAAATCGTTTTACCGTATAAATCATTTGCTCAGCCTCTGTTTTGGCTTCGATGAACATGCGCTGGTCAATGTCCTCTTTGGCATGTTGGACACTTTCTAACAACATCTTTTCTACTTCCTGGTCTGTTAGGCCATAGCTGGGTTTTATTTCTACCTGTTGTTTAACACCTGATCGAAGTTCGTGTGCTTGGACGGTCAATATTCCATCTGCATTTAGCAAAAAGTTGATATCCACTTTGGGTAGACCGGCAGGCATCGCTGGGATATTTTTTAAATCGAATTCAGCCAATTTTCGATTTTCTTTAATTAAATCACGCTCGCCTTGATAGACCGCTATTTTCATATTTATTTGTCCATCTACGGAGGTTGTGTATTGCCTACCTGCTTTGGTTGGCACTTTTGAGTTTCGTGGGATAATGACATCCATCAACCCTCCCATCGTTTCAACACCGAGCGAAAGGGGGGTGACATCTAATAATAAAATGTCTTTGCGGTTTCCTGCTAAAATATCAGATTGGATGGCAGCACCTAGGGCAACCACTTCATCCGGATTGATCTGATCATGAACTGGTTTTTGGAAAAAATCGGCTACTGTTTGTTTGATTAATGGCGTACGTGTTGAGCCCCCAACCATAATTACTTCGTCAATTTCACGAATGCTTAGCTGAGCATCCTGTAAAGCATTTTTGCAGCAATCGATCGTTTGTTGGACCTTGTGTGTGATCAATTCCTCAAAAGTGATTCTGGTGATGGCACAGGGAATGTCGTCAACAAAATCGTTAAACAAATGCTGGGTAGTTAATGCTTTTTTGGCTTCTTCTGCCTTTAGGCGCAATGCTTGAGTCAATGTTTGATTATTAGCGAGCTCGCTATAGTCTAATTTGTTTTGTGTGATCCAATAGTCTACAATTGCTCGATCAAAATCGTCGCCACCTAAAAAGGTATCTCCATTGGTTGACAAAACTTCGAAAATGCCATTTTGTATGTTGAGGATGGATACATCAAATGTTCCACCTCCTAAATCATACACCGCTATTGTTTTTTCCTCTTCTGGATTTAAGCCGATTCCGTAGGCCAAGCTGGCAGCCGTAGGTTCATTAACAATACGTAAAACATCTAGACCTGCTAATTTACCAGCATCGCGTGTGGCTTGACGCTGACTATCATTAAAATAAGCTGGAACAGTAATGACTGCTCGACTAATAGGTGTTTTCAAGGCATGTTCTGCCCGTTCTTTCAGCTCTTTTAGTATCAGACTCGAAAGTTCAATAGGAGTATAAAATGTATCTCCTACCTTCACGCGTAGCAAGCCTTCTGTATCGTCGTCGATTATTTTGTAAGAGAAAAACCCTTGATGATTCTCAAGGTCATGATAGGAACGACCGAGTAAACGTTTCACAGAGAAAATAGTATTGGATGGATCTGTAATGAGATAGCCTTTGGCTTCATTACCCACGAGTAGGCTTCCGTCAGCATTGAAATGTACAATGGATGGGACAAGGACTCCCTTTCCAGTGTCATTAATCACTTGTGGATTCCCTTCAGGATTGATAAAAGCTACCAAACTATTGGTAGTTCCCAGATCAATACCTACAATTAAATCTTCTTTTTGAATCGAACCTGTTGCCAGATTAATAGAAATTTTAGCCATAACACATACCTCAACGAGCCCCAAATGTACTTAGTTTTAGAGGTATTATAAAATGGGGGGATTTTCTGAATTGAAAGAGGGTATAGGAGATTGGGCTTTTATTTCCAGATAATGAACCAATAGGATTGCCACTCAATTAGTAGCTGATGTTACGCAGTAGGTTGAAAATTTATTTTTTGTA
>CAIOLR010000137.1 GCA_903859135.1 uncultured bacterium
CCATATGTAAGCAAAGAGTCTGATAATGTTTCAGGCATTGCTAAGGCTACGTACAAAATTGTAAAACCAAAAATAGAAAATAAGGTAACACCAGCGACGCAAGATCCAGGTGCTGCTGCAGATCCTGTATTTGCAACCATATCTCATGCATTTAAAATGGAATAATTGATTCTGCTAGTTTAATATGACTTTGAGTTCTGCTGTGACTCTATGTCAAGTCAAGAAATAAGCAGCAACACCTAGTCTGTCCGTGGTTTAAGCTTTTGCAATTTCTACGGACAGACTATAGAATAAAAAAGAGGATCTAGGACTTATTAAAGCTATGCCAAAATCATAGTCATAAAACACCGACCTATTTTACGAATGAAATTCATTCCGACCTATATCACTTTATTTTTAAGCTTTTTTCTAATAGCAAACATTCAGGCTCAAAACTCGGACAGTACACGCTTGAAATCCCAAGCTCAAATAGCTGTACAAAAAGTAGACGATCATGGAAAATGGTTGAATGTGCTCATGCCAGATGATCTGAATGAGTTGCCTATTGGTTTAAAAAAGACGGTTAGTAATATTACCTATAAATTGGCAGTGAGTAGTGTCGTTGCTCATGAAAGTTATTCTGAACTCACCGTCTTTGCCCGCGTGGAAATTCCACAAAATCCAAAAGTGTTATTCTTCGGGATTAGCGGATTAAAACTATCACATACTGGAGGCATCATAGGCGATGCGAAGCTCGTATTATTAGGTGATGTGCTCATCAATATTGGTGGAGGCAATGGGCAGTTGATTCTCAGAGGAGATTTCAATATCAGCAATGGGCAAACGGTAGGGGATCTTACTTATATCACGATGGATTGTAGCGGTTTTAAAGAAATGTGTATTGCTGCGGATGTGGTATTTCCACGCAGCGTATTGATCCCTTGTCATTCGAATGGGGATAAAATTCAAGATGAAAGCAAAAAAGTGGTGGGTTCCTTTCAAACCCGAGTAAACGACTGGAATAATATTCTGGTGAGCATTAATCTGCCTAAATTTCAGGTGAACGCGTTGGATGGCCTCGTGTTTACCGTAACCAATGCCACATTTGATTTTAGTGATATGCGTAATAGTCTGGATGTTATTTTCCCAGTAGGCTACGAGTCGCGCCACATGACCTATCCAAACTCCAATATGTGGCGTGGAGTGTATATTCAATCGGCTGAAGTGATGCTGCCTAAAGCATTCGTGCGTAAAGGTGGTCGGCGAGTGAGTTTTGGAACCACCAATTTTATTTTGGATAATAATGGTGTTACGGGATTGATGTACGCCAAAAATATATTGCCTTATGACGAAGGTAATGCTTCAGGCTGGAAATTTTCGGTCGATGAATTCAATGTCGGACTAGAAGCCAATCAACTGGTGGCTGCAGGTTTCAAAGGATGTATTGGTTTGCCCGTTGCCGCGAAAGACTCACTGCGTTACGAGGCCATGATTACTGGCGATCATAAATATCAATTGACAGTATCACCGAAAGGCAATATGGATTTTCAACTATGGCAAGCCAAGGTGGAGCTCGATTCCAATAGCTACATCAAATTATTGGTGGCTGATGGTCAATTCAAACCCGAAGCCAACTTATACGGACGATTTAGTATCAGTGCAAAAATGAAGCCTGAGGCTAATAAATCCATTGCTGAGTTTAAAGGCGTCTCTTTTCGAGGAATGCGAATACGTACGGTGAGTCCTTATTTTACAGTTGATTATTTGGGCTACGAAGGAGAGGCGAAGTTGGCTGGTTTCCCTGTATCGATCAGTGATATTGTGCTGGTCACCAATAATAATCGTGCCGATTTGGCTTTCAAATTGAATATTATTTTACAAGAAAACGCATTTAAAGGAAGCACCCGACTCACTATTGGAGCTAGCTTTGACAATCATGCTGGACATCATCAATACACCTTTGATAAAGTACGAGTCAATAGTATTGAACTTAAAAGTGTGAAAATATCAGGTGCAATCACGCTCGATGGTAAGGTTGATTTTATAAACGACGATCCACTGTATGGCGATGGTTTTGCTGGTGGTATTAACGCTAAAATTACTGCTTTAGGTAATGCCGATATCCAAGTGCGTTGCATGTTTGGGCATAGCAAGTTTCGCTATTGGTTTGTGGATGGTCAAGCTAGTTTTGGAGGAGGCTTTCCTATTCTTGGACCCTTGCGTGTTCATGGTTTTGCAGGAGGAGCTTATTATCGTATGCGTAAATCTGGGTCTGCTTCTGGTATGATGGATCCATTAAAGCCTAATTATACGCCCGATGTCGCGATGGGATTAGGCATTAAGGCGGGCATATTATTTAATGTAGTGAAGACTGAAGTAGTTGATGGAGTAGCCGAATTTGAAGTGGCATTTAATACCAACGGAGGGATGAAATACATTGGTTTGTTTGGCAATGCACGCTTTATGGGTAAAATGTCAGGGGTGGTTAATAGTGCAAGTAAAGTATTCGAACAGGTAGGGAATACGGTTTCCAAACAATTGGAGGGCCTATCGGATGTATCTAAGCTGAACAAAATACAGGAATTGGAAAAATATAAGGTGAGTAATCCAACAGCTGCGGGTCGGTCCATCCCGATGGACGATGTGGGTGGTGTGTCTGCTTATTTAGGGATGATGTACGATTTCAACAATCAAACGTTTCATGCAAACTTCGATGTATATGTAAATGTGGTTGGAGGCTTGTTTCAGGGGGTTGGTAGCAATTATCGAGCGGGCTATGCCGTGATGCATTTTGACCCGAGTGATTGGTATGTGCACATGGGTACCCCCACCGATCCGATTGGTATTCGTGTGGGTATAGGTCGTACTGATATTACAACGAAATCCTATTTTATGCTTGGAAGTCAGCTTCCGAGCTCGCCATCACCACCTCGGGAAGTAGCTAATATATTGGGACTAGACACGAGACAGCTGGATTATATGCGCGACCTGAATGCTTTAGGTAATGGACGAGGTATCACTTTTGGTTCTAGATTAGATGTTAGTACAGGTGATATTAATTTTTTGATACTCTATGCCAATTTTAGTGCAGGATTGGGTTTTGATTTGATGTTAAAACAATACACTGGTACACATTGTGAAGGTAGTAGTGGTCCTATCGGGATTAATGGCTGGTATGCCAATGCGCAGGCTTATGCGTACTTACAGGGCGAACTGGGCGTGAAAGTGAACCTATGGTTTATTAAAGCTAAGTTTCCAATTATTACAGGAGGAGCTGCTGTATTGTTGCATGCGCAACTGCCTAATCCATTTTGGTTTCAGGGACACTTGGGTGTGAGGGTCGATGTTCTTGGTGGACTTATAAGTGGTAATATGCGCTTTAAGCTTACCATTGGCAACGAATGTAAGATCTTTAGAGATCATCCAACCCCTATAGGTATTGATGTCATATCCGATTTCAGCCCTCATGACACGAATCAGGTTGATGTATTTACAGCCCCCCAAGTAACATTCAACTTTTCAGTGGATAAAAATATTGATATCGACACCGATCAAGGAAAGAAAACCTATCGGATTGTCATGGAAGAATTTGAATTGCAGGAAGAGGGTCAATCAAGCGGAAGATTAATACCAGGTAGAATTGAGTGGAATCGTGCCAAGGATGTAGCGACTTTTTATTCCAAAGATGTGCTTCCCTCACTTTCAAAGGTGAAAGCCGTTGTAAAAGTAAGTTTTAAAGAGCAAAAAGGTGCTACTTGGCAAACGGTTTACATGGAGGGTAAAAAAGCCGAGGAAAGTCGAATTTTAAACTTGACTACTGGGAAAGCTCCAGAAACGATACCTCTGAGGAATATTAAATATGCATGGCCAGTAGTTGGACAACGTAATTTTTATCGCGATGAGAATAATAAAAAAGGAGTCATTCAGCTCGAGCGTGGGCAACCTTATCTTTTTAATGAGGCTGGGTATAAACAGGAGTTAGTTATAGAGCCAAAAATGGGGGGCAGGGCACATCGTTTACCTTTCATTTATGATAAAGGAGAATGCCAGTTACGGTTTGATGTGGGTCAAGTAGATGGAAATGCAGTATATGATTTTGTGCTGATCAGTAGGCCTTTGGATAGGGATGTTCCCACCGATGTTAAAAAAGTTGCGCAACAAATTTCTAGTAATGATGGTGGGAGACCTGAGTGTTAAAAAGTTGCAAGCACACGATGTGAAACGCACGGACATTGGAAAGGTGGTGCTTACATACTCTTTCCAGAGTAGTCAATACAATACTTTCCAAGAGAAAATGAGGAGTATCAAAACGGATAATACGATATGGCGTAAAGTAAGTTCGGATGTGATTAGTTTACAACAACGTGTTTCGCAAGCTGAACCATTTGATCTACACGATTTAGTGGGGAGTAAGTACACGGATGGAAAACCACTGGTGCAACCCGCAGCCATACTCCACGACGATTATTTTACACGGGATATTCATCCAATTAATTATAAAAACTATCCATTAGCAGACAATATTGGGTTTACCAATCGTGATACCAGCATGTTGGGTTTTGTGCCATCCAAAGCAATGCATGTGATGAATACCTACCTGTCGTTGATAGAACAGGACAATGTGCATGATGCATTGGTTAAGTTCAATTTGCCACATATATATGACTTGCCCCGTGTTTATAAAGCCGATTTCAGCGATCTTCAAAATCAGGTTGTCAATCGTTTTTTAGGCAAAGTCGAGCAATCGAACTATCTATGGTTGATGAATGGGTATTATCCGTTTATGCGTCACGGTCATTATAAAGTGAACTACCAATATGTATTACCTAATGGGGCCAAAGGGACATCGTACGTGATGAGCTATTTTAATCCGATTAAGTTAGAACGTTTAGGCTATGATTGATTTGTGTGACTGTAAGATGTTGGGCTTATTGCATATGATTCATTAGTGAATGAAAAATTAGGCTAATCGAAGGTATTAAATCAATCACAGTCTAAACAAAAAAGCCTCTAATAAATTCCAAATTCAGATATACAATGATGAATAAACAATGTATTAAAATAGTCATGTTAACTATCCTGCTATTAGTCAGCATATGCACACAAGCACAAAAAGTTCCACAGGTGCGCATCATTGCGCGAGCAGATAGTTTGGGTGGGATTCAATTACGTTGGGCAGCGACTAATGCTTCGGTATGGAAACGTTGCAATCAATATGGGTTTAAACTAGTGCGTTATACGGTGTTGCGTAACAAAAAATTATTGGAAAAAACCGAACGCAAATTAATAGGCCAGGGTATCAAACCCAAGCCACTGGAGGGGTGGAAAACACTAGCTGAAAAAAATAGTTATGCCGCCATTATTGCACAGGCACTGTATGGGAAAGATTTTGATGTGGGTAGTACCGATACGAAAGGAATCACTAAAATAATAGCACAATCACAGGAGCAAGAACAACGGTTCGGCTTTTCGTTACATGCTGCAGATATGAGTTTTGAGGCGGCAAAGCTTGCAGGTTGGGGGCTGGTTGACACGGAAACGAAACGCGACGAAAAATATTTGTATCGCATCATCACAGCGGCCCCTGCGCATGTGCTCAAGCCCGATACGGCGAGTGCGTTTATTTCACCAGCAGCATATGAACCTTTACCTGAGGTGGATGATGTGACCGCACAATTTGGTAATCGGACGGTCATGCTCAGTTGGGATTATAGTCGCCTGTTAAGCTATTATACGTCCTATTTTATCTCAAAATCAACAGATGGAGGGAAAACTTTTAACCGATTGCAAGATATCCCAGTAAGTAACCTGAATGATCGGCCTTCCCCGCGGATGTATTTTATGGATTCTTTGAGCAATAATACGCTTGAATATCAATACCGAGTATGTGGCATTAATTCATTTGGCGAAGAAGGTCCCTGCAGTACGCCTGTGATTGGACAAGGGCGAGACGTACTGGCTTTTGTGCCTGGTATCGAGACGGCTTTTATAGATGATGACGATACACTGAAAATTAATTGGTCTTTTGAAGAACAAGCGAATATCTTGATTAAAGGGTTTTTGATCAATCGGAGCGACCGACCGAATGGAATATATCGTGTATTTACAGATACGTTGGTGGCCACACAGCGTCATCTTAGCCTAAAAAAAGCACTTGAATCGACCAGCTATGTTACCGTTACTGCCATCCCGAAACATGGCGAAGGACGAACCTCATTTCCTGCACTGGTACAAGTGCTCGATAGCATTCCTCCAGGTACCCCCACCGGGTTAAAAGCATGTGTAGACACCAATGGTATTGTTACCCTAACGTGGAATCCCAATACAGAAAAAGATATGATGGGCTACAAAGTGTATCAGGTATTAAAGGAGGGGGAGGATTTGGTCCCTCTTACTGACAGTGTCTGGCTCGTGAACACCTTTCGAGATACACTCAATCTTAAATTGTTGAACAAAAAAGTATGGTATGGCGTGTCGGCATTGGACAAACGGTTTAATCAATCGGCCATATCTCCATTGGTGGAAGTAAAGAAGCAGAGTCTGATACCGCCTTCTCCAGCAGTTTTTACGAAATATGAAATTAAAAGAGATTCGGTCATCTTGCATTGGATAAACAGCATGGATGAGGATGTTGTTATGCACAGTTTACAGCGAAAACTGATCAGTGATAGCACATTTGCTGAAGTATTACAGTATCCCAAACGAAAAAATAATACCTACACGGATATGCATTTACAAGGTGGTAAGTGGTATATCTATTGCATCCAAGCTAAAAATGAAAGTGGCTTAGCAACATCTTCAGCACTTTTAGAGTTAAGTATACCCGCAAGTGCTGGCCCAGTAAAAGAAATCACACGCTTATTTGCCTATCCTCAAAAAGATCAAAAACGTATACAAATTGTGTGGGATGATCGACTACCTGATGTCGCAGAATATCAAATTTATCGTTCAATAAAAGGAAATCCACTAACATTATGGAAATCCATAGTATCTCCACAAAAAGGGATTTACGATACGGATGTGGAGATTAATGTAGAATATGAATATGCCGTGATGGCCACTTTGCAGTCAGGGTCCTATAGTGCAATGAAAAAGGTAATAGCAAAATTTTAATTTCATGATGGGGAAGATTATTTTTCTGTTTTTGTTGATGGGGTTTTTGGTGGAAGGGGCATATGCGCAGCGGTATAAGGCGACTTTGGAGACATATATAAGCTATAATCTTGATCCTCTGGATAGACTTGATATTTATCTAGAGTTTGCTAGTGGCGAGCGTATGACTATCATCCCTAGTCAATATTCGTATTCCAACAAGGAGTTATTTAATGTGTCATATTTCGTAAATGAGGTGCCACGTTGGTTAGTAATAGGAAGATCTTGCGATGGGTGTGTCGGATATCCAGATCCTCCAAATGGATGGTCAGGAGTTAATACAGCTAGGGTAGAAAGGAGGATTCCTATATCCTATTGTGAAAATAGTTTAGTTACTCAAACCAATCTTCACCGGTTTACCAAACTAAATTTAAAAATCTATCCCGAAGTAAGCATCTACCCATCAGGAGCAGGACACACCATTGCCAGTGAAGATAAATTTGAACTCAGTGCCACTGCAGGTTTTCCAGCAGCGGTATATCAATGGCAATATAATATTGGAAATGGATGGGTAGCCATACCAAATACATATGGTCGAAATAGTATCGTTTTTACAGGACACGATTTAATAGGTGCCCAATTTGATGGTTTGTATGGAAAGCGGAGTATCCATTTTCGGCTGAAGCCATTATGTGAACAATATGCAACCCCAATAACCACAGCAAGTCTCAAGCCATCAGCACCTCACATCGTATCGATCACCCCCATCTCAAACACCTGTTTTGGCGAAATTGATGGCAGCGTACGCATTCAATTTGATCGTGCTTTGAATTCGGGAGAAACATTGAATCTTTCATTAAGGGGCACAATTGAGGCTAATGATAGGAGTCGTGATAATATCTCGTTACTTGATGAGGCTAATGCTTTTGTGTGGCCTAAAGACTTAGCCCCAGACACATATAGTTTGAGCATCATTGGTACACTTAATGGAATGACGACCTACACAGACGGAAGTCATCACGTCGGCTCTGTAACTTTAAAAAGTCCTCCACCAGTAACATTTGGCTTTACTCATAAAAATGTCAATTGCTTCGCGGGTAACGATGCCAATATCATGGTGACTGCATCGGGTGGCGTGGGCAATTATACAGTGGGCTATAAAAAGAAAGAGGATGCTGATTTTATGTATCAGGTATTTCATGATCCGACGAAACATCTCATCAAAGGCTTAACGAGTGGGATCTATTATGTTTGTTTATATGATGGCAATGGGTGTGCCATGAAAAGTAAAAAAGGTGAAGAAGAAATTAAAGTCATTGAAATTAAACAGCCTCTTGCAGCCGTTTCCATTAAGGATAATCAAGCTGTCGATCCACGTGCTTTTGGTTATACCGATGGTTGGGCTACGGCAACAGTTGTAGGCGGAACGCCTATTGATGGTAATCGTTATCATGTTACCTGGACGGATAGCTCGGGAACAGTGCTGACGAGTATGTCCATTACCACCAATCCCTTCACTACGCAATTATACAGTATAGGCAAGGGTGATTATATCTTGACGGTTACAGATGTCAACTATGCATCTGCGTTAGATGGAGCCCAAACAGGCTGTATCATACAAGAAACAATACATTTGGATGAGCCCCCAAAATTAGAAGTAGCTGTTCATGAAGATCATTTTATAAACTGTAAGGGAATGTCAAATGGCCAACTCAAAGCAATAGCCAAAGGAGGCATTCAAATACCTCGAAAATGCTACATCTACGAATGGTTTCGGCAGGAGGGAAGTGAATGGATAATGATTAAATCGCGGGATGGTGATCTTGCAAAAGGGCTTCATGATGCGGTATATAAAATAAAAATTACCGATGCTAATGGCATTAGTAAAAGAGTCAGAGCCTTTTCACTTAGTCGAACCAGAGGCTCTAAAAGTAGCGTTACATGCTAGTCCTGCTAAATGTAGTGGGAGCAATACAGGTAATGTGAGCGCGATTATCACAGGAGGGAGCCCCCCTTACCATATGGAGTGGAATACAGGTGCTGCGAATACAACTACATTGGAAAATATATTGGCAGGCAATTACCATATTTGGGTGACCGATACACGAGCCTGTCAGGCAGAGGCAACCATTGCCGTAACGACACCTCGTCCAATTGAATTGAGAGATTTAGTCATCAAAGAACCCTCCTGTTACCAGAGTTCTGATGGATATATTCGTTTCAATACGGCAGGAGGTACTCCTCCATATAGGTATGAATGGAGTTATTTAATCAGTGAAAATACTCATATGATATGGGACCAAGGATCTAATATGCCTCGTGCAAATGGGTTACATGCAGGTACATACACATTGCTTCTTACCGATGCAGAAGGTTGTACACTTGAGAGAACATTCGATTTTAATAATCCAGATCCTGTTATGGTTGATCTTGGTCCGAACCGTACGTTGTGTACTGATCAGGTCTGGGTGGCTGATGCAAGTATTCCTGATCGTCGTGCAAGGTATCAATGGACTGGACCCAACGCATTTACATCTCAACAGGCGTCTGTTAGTTTGAAAAATGAAGGTACTTACTCAGTCGTAGTTACTGATAGCAAGGGCTGTCAGGGTAGTGATGCGATTACCATTCATCGAAATGATGTAGTCATAGAAGCGGAGTATACAGTGCCCACACATGTTTGGGTAGATGAATCGATCATTTTTGTCAATGTAAATAATGTGGAGCCCGACAATGTAGAATGGATTTTCCCTCAAACGCCGTCGGTGAAGGTGCTGAACAAAAACAAGAAGCTAGCGGAATTAGTTTTTGCTAATGAAGGTTCGTATGATGTTGCAATACGTTCGACTACGGGTGCTTGTGAAAAAATATTTAAAAAATCTATCACTGTTTTAAATAAAGATGAAGTACATCATCTAGGTACGACAACTGCTCCTTTTATTAAAGAGCTCAAAGTGGGTCCCAATCCCAGTGGGGGATCTTTTATGGTGGATGTGAGCCTCGAGCGAGTCGCTCCTGTTAATCTTAGATTAGTCCATGTGCATACGGGTGAGACGATTGATCTTAAAAAACAAATGGGAAGCGATCGTTATACCATCTCCTATCATTTGCAGCTTGACATGGGTGCTTATGTGTTGATACTAGAAACAGGTAAAGAGAATCGGTTATTTAGAATGATGGTTTTATGATGTATCTGTCTTTCGTTGGGATAGGGGGAATCTCCTTCAAATAGCATAGAATATATTTTTCAACTGATTTGGTTAGCGCCTCTAGGTTGGAATTATCTGATGCTACAGCAATATCTTTTACTGTGTCGTCTTTCATCAAAATTTTGATATTACCCTCTCCAGTTTGATAAGTCTTGTTCTTAATGGTATCCGTAAATACAAAGTAAGAAGTATCATCTTCCTCGATGTCAAACTTAGATTGGGCCCATTGTGCAAGTTGATTGATTTGATGAATGGATGGGGGGGCATTTGAAATTTCTACCCGATACAAATTCCTAGCGACTAGATGTTGACAAAGGGTAGATAATATGAGGTCGTCATCTTGTGCCCAAACTTTGATTGAGGTAAAAATATCGTGGTCATCCAGCCCCGAAAATTGTTTGAGATGTATCGGATTGGTGATGAAATCATTTTTTGTAATCGAATGGGTTAAGAAATGAGCAAAGCAAGGGGTGGCAAAAAGTTCTTTTCCTGTTAGTGAAAGTTCTTTTGCACGTTCTAGGATTTTAATGAGCAACTGTTCGGCTGCAATCACTGTTTTATGTAAATACACCTGCCAGTACATTAAACGTCGTGCAATTAGAAATTTTTCGATCGAATAAATACCTTTTTCTTCGATCACGAGATCGTCATCAACCACATCTAGCATTTTGATAATTCGGTCAAAACCTATTACTCCTTCAGATACACCTGTGAAAAAACTATCTCGATTCAGATAATCCATTCTGTCAATATCTAATTGGCCTGAAACAAGCTGGTTTAGGAATTTTTTGTGATAATTTTTATTGAAAATTTCTAAAGCCGTTCTTAGCCTACCATTAAACTCTTGGTTTAGATTGTGTATGAGCAGTGAGGTAATACATTCATGTGAAACACCTTCAACAATGGTATGTTCAAGCGCATGTGAAAACGGGCCATGACCAATATCGTGCAGTAAAATCGCAATGAGGGCAGCTTCCTCCTCTTCGTAAGAAATCGCATGTCCCTTGCTTTTGAGTGTTTCTAGAGCCATTTCCATGAGGTGCATAGCCCCTATGGCATGATGAAAGCGGGTATGTAGGGCTCCTGGGTACACCAAATGAGTCATGCCCAGTTGCTTAATATAGCGCATCCGCTGAACGTAGGGGTGCTGAATAAGATCAAAAATTAACTCGGATGGTATGGTGATGAATCCATAAACTGGATCATTAATTATTTTTTTCTTATTCAAGATAAATACGGATAAGGTACAAAAATTACTAATTTAGTGACCCTGTGAATGGGCTCATTAGTAGACACATAAATACTTAATTTATTTGATTTTAAATGCAAGAAACATACATTTTGTGGGCCGATGATGAAATAGATTTGTTAAAGCCCCACATCTTATTTCTGAACGAGAAGGGTTATAGGGTAAAAACCGTGACTAATGGGAATGACGCCTTAGAGTGTTTTAGGGAAGAAAATTTCGATTTAGTTTTTCTAGATGAAAATATGCCAGGATTGACGGGTTTAGAAACGTTCGGCCAGATGAAAACAAGTAATCCCGACATGCCTATCGTGTTGATCACCAAAAATGAGGAAGAACATTTGATGGAAGACGCGATTGGGTTTAAGATCGATGACTATCTTATTAAGCCCGTTAATCCCAAACAAATCCTGTTAACGATCAAAAAATTGATCGACAATAAGCGTTTGGTCAGTGAAAAAACATCGATGGCTTACCAACAGGATTTTCGCAATTTAGGGATGACGTTGAACGAAAACCTAAGTTATTCGGAGTGGGTTGACGTTTATAAAAAGCTTGTTTTTTGGGAACTTTCACTAGAAAAATTGGAAGATGTGGGTATGCGTGAAATTCTGACATTGCAGAAAGCAGAAGCCAATACCCAATTTTTCAAATTCATTGAAAAAAACTATCTCAACTGGCTGAAAAATCCAGATTCGGGTCCTATTACATCGAACCAGCTATTTAAAAAGAAAGTTTTTCCAGCTTTAGAAGCCAATAAACCTACCTTCTTTATCTTAATAGATAACCTGAGGTATGACCAGTGGAAAGTGATTAATTCTCTTTTGACAGATTATTATCGGGTAGATGAGGAAGATTGTTTCTATAGTATCCTACCAACAGCAACTCAATATGCGCGTAATGCCATCTTTTCCGGTTTGATGCCGTTGGATATGGAAAAGCGCTTCCCAGGTATGTGGCAAAATGATGAAGATGAGGGAGGTAAAAATTTATTTGAAGACAAATTTTTGACCGATCAAATTCAGCGATCTTATCGTAAAGAATGTAAACACTCTTACCACAAGGTGCTCACCTATGAGCAAGGCAAGGACATTACCGATAATATCAATAATTTAATGACTAATGACCTCAATGTCATTGTTTATAATTTTGTTGATATGCTTTCTCATGCCAGAACAGATATGGCTATGATACGCGAATTGGCAAATGATGGAGCAGCCTATCGCTCATTAACAGTATCCTGGTTTGAACATTCACCCCTGTTTGAAACCTTAAAAAAGCTTGCTCAAAAAAATATAAAATTAATAATCACAACGGATCACGGAACTATTCAAGTGAAGCATCCAAGTAAAGTAATAGGCGATAGAAACACAAATACTAATTTACGTTACAAGCAAGGTAAAAATCTGAATTTTGTTGCACGTGATGTTTTTCACATTAAAAATCCACATGACGCTTTTTTACCAAAACTGCATATGAGCTCCAGTTTTATCTTTGCAAAAGAGGATACCTATTTTGTGTACCCCAATAATTACAATCAATTTGTGAATTATTTTAATGAGACATTTCAGCATGGTGGTGTCTCTTTGGAAGAGATGATTATTCCCTTTGCTACCTACAGTCCAAAATAATGTGGGGAGCGGGCAGAGATATCGTGTGTATTAAATCTACCCGCTTTTCTAGTATGGAGATTTGCATATTAACGTGCCTTGTTTTTCTAATATGGTGTGTTGATATTTGCACACCTTAGTACTGGGTACTCAATACTCCATATTCAAATGATGAATTTTATAGAAGAACTACGTTGGCGGGGCATGCTGCACGATATCATGCCTGGGACAGAGGAGCAATTAAATAAAGAAATGACTGCTGGCTATATCGGGTTTGACCCTACGGCAAATTCACTTCATGTGGGTCATCTCACTCAAATTATGACCTTGATTCACTTTCAGCGTGCTGGACATAAACCATTTGCCTTGGTAGGTGGTGCAACAGGCATGGTGGGCGACCCCTCTGGGAAATCAGCCGAGCGTAATTTATTGTCGGAAGAGGTGTTGAGCCATAATGTTCAATGTTTGGAGACTCAGTTGAAAAAGTTTTTAGATTTCGATTGTGGTGCAAATAGCGCAGTAATGGTCAATAATTACGACTGGTTTAAAAAGTTCAATTTCTTGGATTTTATACGCGATGTTGGTAAGCACATCACCGTCAATTATATGATGGCTAAAGACTCCGTACGAAAACGTTTCGAGGGCGAAACTGGGATGTCATTTACAGAGTTCAGCTACCAACTCGTTCAGGGTTATGATTTTTATTATCTCTGGAAAGAGCAAAACTGTCAAATCCAGATGGGAGGATCCGATCAGTGGGGAAATATCGTTACTGGTACGGAGTTGATTCGTCGCAAAGGTGCTGGTTCTGCATTTGCGATTACCACACAGCTCATTAAAAAAGCCGATGGAACCAAATTTGGCAAAACAGAAAGTGGTGCTATTTGGCTCGATCCTGCAAAAACATCACCGTATAAGTTCTACCAATTTTGGATCAATACCAGTGATGATGATGCGAAATCGTGGATTCGCATTTTTACACTCAAATCTAAACAAGAAATAGAAGCTTTGGAGCAAGAGCATGCAGCTGCACCACATTTGCGAATTTTGCAAAAGGCTTTAGCAAATGAGATAACGGTTCGAACGCATTCGGAAGAGGCTTTACAAACTGCAATCAAAACTTCTGATTTTCTTTTTGGAAATGGTTCTTTGGAATTTTTAAAAAGCTTGAGTGATGCTGAAGTATTAGATGTTTTTGACGGTGTACCTCAATTTAAAATTGCGAAAACTGAACTAAGAAGTGGCATTCATGCAACCGATCTTTTGGCTGAAAAATCAGCCGTGTTTACATCAAAAGGGGAAGCCAAGAAAATGATACAAGGAGGAGGTGTTTCTATTAATAAGGAGAAATTAGGTGATGCAAATCAAGTTTTTGATACCGATCATTTGATCAATAATCAATATTTGGTGGTGCAAAAGGGTAAGAAGAACTATTTTTTGCTAATTACCGATTAGTGGACTTCCTCGATCGCTTTTTTATAAGTCTTTAAACACCTTTCTCTGGCTTTTTTGTGATCAACAATGGGTTTTGGATACGAGAAATCGTTTAATTCTGGAACCCATTTTTTGATATATCGGTGCTCTTTGTCAAATTTCTGTATCTGTGTGGTAGGATTAAATATCCTAAAGTAGGGCGCTGCGTCAACACCACTTCCGGCAGCCCATTGCCAATTTCCCACATTACTCGATTGCTCATAGTCGAGTAGTTTACTTGCAAAGTAAGCCTCACCCCATCGCCAATCAATCAATAAATGCTTGCACAAAAAGCTAGCGGTGACCATCCGTACTCGATTATGCATATATCCAGTGGCATTCAGTTCGCGTATGCCTGCATCTACAAGGGGATACCCAGTGTTTCCATCACACCATTTTTGAAATTTTGTATTGCTGTTTTTCCATTGAATGTGGTCGTATTGGGGTTTAAAGCTTTTGGTACTCGTGTGAGGAAAATGCCACAAAATTTGCATAAAAAACTCTCTCCAAATTACTTCATTTAAAAAGGTTTCCTCTTCGTGCTTAATGGCTCTTGCAACTACTTGACGAATAGATATCGCCCCAAAACGTAAATATGGACCAAGCATGGATGTTTTTGCTAAAGCAGGAAAATCTCTTGTTTCCGAATAATGCCCAATTAAATTAGCTGAAATATTAAAAGGAACAACTTTTATGTTTGATCGCAAAAAACCAATTTCATTTAAACTTAAAAAAGGATATGAATGACTGCTGATCTGGTGTAACAGCTTTTCGGAGCTGAAATTTTCTAGTTTGATTTCCCTGAATTTCTCTTTCCATTTTTTGGAAAAAGGAGTATAAACCACATAAGGGCTGCCATCTGCTTTTATAATGTCATTTCTTTCAAAAATAACCTGGTCTTTATAGCTCTTTAAAACAATGTTTTTTGATTGTAACAAGTCGTAAATTTTTTGATCTCTTTCTCGGGCGTAGGGCTCATAATCACGATTGATGAAAACACTTTTGATGTGATGCTTTGTGATTAATTGTTTCCAAACAGTTTCAGGATCACTGTAGAAAACAGCCAGTGATTTACTTTGTTTTTGTAATCCTGAATTTATTTTTTCTAAAAGTTCATGTATGAAAGTTACACGGGCATCGTCTTTAGATAGTTTATCTAAAATCAGTTTATCAAAAATAAAGATGGGCAATACTTCTTCGCCGCTGTTTAGTGCATGAAAGAGTGCGTTGTTATCCTCAAGGCGTAAGTCTCGTCTAAACCAAAATATATTGATCTGCTTTGAATCGGTCACAGTCATGTGCTTTTTGCTTACTGAGCTAAATTGAATGTCCCAAAAATTTCGATCAACTTAGCTCTCCTATATTCAAAAATTTCATTCAATTTTGGTTTTACTAATAAGGGGTGAAGAAGTTCGCCAATAACTCCCATCGGTATTTTATAATCTACAATATCTTCCATCTCCACTCCACCATTAATTTCTTTGATAAAGTGTTTGTGATGCCAGAATGAATACGGCCCGAATCGTTGTTCATCAACAAAATAACTGCAATCCTTTACATGTGTAATTTCAGTAACCCATTTGAGGTAAATACCCATCATTGGTGTTAATCTATATTGAATAATTTTTCCAGGATATATTGATTTTTGATCATCAGCAATTATTTCGAACCCCATGTGTTTTGGTGTTATTTCTTTTAAATTTTTTGCATCAGAAAGGAAATTCCATGCTTCTTTTAATGTTATGGGTAAGTTTTGTTTGGTATGTATGGTGTAAATTTTCATGATTTAAAATAATTGCAAATAAATAATAAAGCTAATTAGTATCAAATACATAGATTCATAAAGCCATCTTCTTTTTTCATTCAGGAAGAAATATGCGGCAAGAATGGAAGCTGTTGGTACGCACAATAAAAAATGATAGATGTGAAAATTCGATTTTAAATAAAAAGACAGTAATGCCAACAAAAACAAAAAGAAAAATACTTGAAATGCTTTACGGATTTGGATAGCACTCCTGAGAAAGTTTTGTTGCAATTGAAAAATACCTATTAGCAGTATCATTATAACAGGTATTAAAACTAAGTAATCGTATATATTGATGTAAAAATTAGTATTGAAGGTAGTTGCCAGCGGAAGCCATATGTGGTAAAATTGGCCGAGTGAGTTATTCCAGAAATAAAATACTCCCAAGAAGAAGAATATAACGAAGAACCCAATAAGTCCCATTATCCACTCCCGCCAAACAAAAGGACGGAAAGTGAGTAGGCTGATCCAGAGTATGGGTAGCATCGCGATGAATGGGAAATAAATCAGCGTTCCAAGTGCGATAATCATCCCAATGTCAAACATGATAAAGCGAACCTCCAAATTTTGATAAATACTCAAAAGCTTACTAATGATCCATATGAGTAAAAAATTACATAGTAATGCTGGACTAAGAATAACAAATTGAGGAAATAAACTAGATAATGTAACAAATAGCAGGGCTGGAAGGGAAGTTGGTTTACCAATGATATTATAGGTGTTAACAATCTTGTTGAGGATTAATCCCTGAATGATGGTGAATAGAAGCGCAACAAATATATTGGCATCAGACGAAAACATATTTTCAAGAGTGGTGGGAATCAGCAATTTTGCAAATGGTTCCACAAAATCGAAACTTAATTCATTTGGTCTTTGAATGAAGGTGTTTAATCTCAATAAAATGGCTATTGCGATTAGTGGGATGAGGTTTGTTTGGTTCAGATTACGGAACTGTTTGATGATCATGCAACGATGTTATAAAATGCGTCCAATAATACGGGAATATCGCCACATCTGTTCAATAATGAGGTATAAAATTTAATAAAATTTGGTAAAATGGACAGTCTCCATTAAGCTGGATATTTCCAATATGCTGACTATGACAAAAGCTGAATAATAGCCTGTGCTTTTAACATACACTCTACATATTCTTGCTCAGCATCTGCATCAAACGTAATAGCACTTCCTACCTGAAAAGATAAATAGTTGGTTTCTGCATCGTAAAGTAAAGTACGGATGATCACATTAAAGTCAAAATCGCCATTGGCAGAAAAATAACCTACCGACCCCGAATAAATACTTCGTTTGGTGCGCTCGTATTTTTCGATCAACTCCATTGCGCTGATTTTAGGTGCACCCGTCATAGAGCCCATTGGAAATGTATTCCGAATAATAGCTGTAGCTGATAAATGATCAGCTACTTGACAAACTACTGTTGATATCATTTGATGCACCTGCTTAAAGCTGTAGATTCCAAACAATTCTTCCACCTGTACGCTTCCTTTTTGTGCGCTCTTGGCCAGATCATTCCGTACCAGATCTGCAATCATTACATTTTCGGAAAGTTCTTTTGGGTCATGTCGGAGTTGATGCTTGGCTAGATCATCCGCCACCCGATCAGCACTTCTTTTTGCCGTTCCTTTGATGGGTTGCGAGATTAGTTTATTTCCTCGTTTGCTTAAAAAGCGCTCAGGCGTTGCAGAGATGATATACTGATATCCATTTTTAAAAAAATTGGCAAAAGGGGTCGGTGATATGCTATTTAATTCACGAAAGGCATTGACGGGATTTATCTTGGCATGATCGGCAAAAAATTCTTGACAAAAATTAATCTCATAAATATCCCCACGACGAATGTGTTCTTTCAATTTATCAAAATTTTCTTTGTATTCGGGATA
>CAIOLR010000138.1 GCA_903859135.1 uncultured bacterium
CTCCAATGGGGCGACGAAGGAAAAGGAAAGATTGTGGACGTACTAAGTCCAGATTATGATTTAATTGCACGTTTTCAAGGTGGTCCAAATGCCGGTCATACACTCGAATTTGATGGACAGAAGTATGTATTGAATACAATTCCCTCTGGTATTTTTAATAAAAAAGCCATGAACCTTATTGGTAATGGCGTTGTAATCGATCCTATTATTTTAAAGCGTGAGTTAGATAATTTAAAAAAAAATGGCTTCGATCCCGTTGCTCAAAAAAAATTAGTTGTTGCGCGTAAAGCACATCTGATATTACCAACACATCAGCTATTAGATGCTGCATCAGAAAGCAATATGGGTTCTAATAAAATTGGTTCTACTTTAAAAGGTATCGGACCAACCTATATGGATAAAACAGGTCGCAATGGTTTGCGTGTGGGAGATACGATGCTACCCGATTTTAAAGAACGTTATGATCGTTTAGTTAGTAAACACAAATCTATTTTGTCGCACGCTGGTGATATTCCTGATTTTTCTGAAAAAGAAGCGGCCTTTTTTGAAGCTATTGAATTACTAAAAAATATCCCTCAAGTAGATTGCGAGCACTTTGTGAACCAATATTTACGAGAAGGTAAAACCGTTTTGGCGGAAGGTGCGCAAGGCACGATGCTAGATGTTGATTTTGGATCCTATCCTTTTGTGACCTCATCAAATACGACGACTGCTGGTGCTTGTACAGGTTTAGGTGTTTCTCCGAACAATATCGGACAGGTGATTGGGATTTTTAAAGCGTATTGCACCCGCGTAGGTGGTGGTCCGTTTCCAACTGAACTAGAAAATGAAACGGGTGAAAAACTACGACAAATTGGTCGTGAGGTTGGTGCTACTACAGGACGTCCTCGCCGTTGTGGATGGATTGATTTGGTAGCTTTAAAATATGCAGTGATGCTAAATGGTGTCACTGAATTAGTAATGACTAAAGCCGATGTGCTCAGTGGATTTGATACCATTTATGCTTGCACACAGTATAAACATAATGACGAAACAATTGATTACATGCCTTATGACATCAACGCCGTAAAAGTGGAACCGATTTTAGAAGCAATACCAGGTTGGAATGAGGATTTGACTAAAATAAGAGCTGTAGATCAAATTCCAGCGAAGCTAACGGCTTATATTACTTATTTGGAGAAACATCTGGGTGTTCCTGTCAAGTATTTATCAGTAGGACCTGATCGTGCACAAACTTTGATATTGAACTAGAGAAGCCTTTCTGTTCGCTGTTCAAAGTCTAAAAAATTTGAACCAAGGATGCATGTAGATGTAGTCTTTAGAATACCCTTTTCTGTCCGTAAAATTTCTCTACGAATAAGAGAATGGAAAAGAATCCTCGGATTCGACTAAATATTGTTCTTTTGTACGCTAGCAAACAAAAAATAACAAACACCCTCTCCTTTGATACCCTGAGCTTGTCGAAGGGTGGAGAGGGCAGGGTGAATCGTTACCACATAGAAGACTCAGCCACATTCAAAACAAAAGCACTGTATTGGGCCAACCAGTTCAATACGGCTTGCTTTTTGGATTCGAATGGATATGCGGATCCATATTCAGCATTTGATGTCCTAATTGCAGCAGGAGCCGAGTACGAACTAACAGCAAATTCAGGATGCGCACTTGAACAATTGCAGCAATTTCTGAAACATCATCCTCATACTTTTATACCAGGCTATTTTTCCTATGATTTGAAAAATGAAATTGAGCCCCTACAATCAAAAAATAAAGATGGTTTGCAGTTTCCAGATCTATACTTTTTTTTACCCAAACACCTCATCACGATAGTAGGGCAGGAAGTGAAAATTGATTCAGAAGAGCCTGATATCATTTGGGATGCGATTAATGAAATAAAACTACCCCATAATCTCGGAGTCGATTTTACAGGTAAAGTGCGTAGCCGATTTACCTATCCCGAATACAAAGAA
>CAIOLR010000139.1 GCA_903859135.1 uncultured bacterium
AGACGATATTTCTAAACTTACTACAATACCATTTCGTGGAAATGAAGAAGTATTAAAACGTCAAACATTCCTTTTAAAAGAAGACACTATTGAAAAAATAAAGGATATTGTTTACACCGAAAAAATGGCAGGTAATTTACTGTTTACACAAAAAGAGTTGATTGAACAGGCACTCGAAGTTTACTTAGTGAATAAAAATATCACAAAACGACCTGCTGAATTTATAGAGAAAAGGGGAAGGAAAAACTAAATCAGCAACATGGGGTAGACCCAACAGTTTTGTCACCAGCCGCCATTTGGATTTTTACAGCATTAGTCTGTTCGACATATCCAAGTCAAATCGTCCATATGGGTTAACATGCTCCCAAATTAATGGCGTTAAGGCAGCATAGTCTCTTGGTGTCATCTTTGGGGTTCGGGGAGTAATGGAACAGTGAATGGACTTAAGTGTCACGCATCTTTCTGCACAGTATCTATTAAGCGATAAATTGTTGCCCCATGTACCTTGAAAGTTTTAGCAATTTCACCGACTGACTTTCCTTCTTGCAATAGACGTAGAACAAGCAGGCGTTGCTCATGATTAAGTTTTTTTGGGCGACCAAATTGAACCCCACGCGCTTGGGCAGCAACACGGCCTGCACCTGTCCGCTCACGGATCAGATCGCGCTCGAACTCGGCAATGCCAGCAAATACAGTCATGATCATTTTCCCAGCGTGCGTTGTAGTATTTGCCCATGGTTCTGACAATGATTGAAAGGCTGCCTTTGCAGTCATAATGGCATCAGTGATTTCTAAAAGATCACGCGTTGAACGCGCTAGTCGATCCAACTTCCAAACAATCACTGTATCATCTGGGCGAAGCTGGTCTAGGAGACGCAGTAACTCCGGTCGTTGCCTTTGTGCCCCAGATATTTTTTCCAGATAGATTTTTTCACAACCCGCCTTTTTAAGGACACCAAGTTGTAATTCAAGATGTTGATCAACCGTCGAAACACGGGCATAACCAATTCTCATCACAAGCTCAAAATTAATTCGCAAATATTACTGCAAAGTAAACTATTTTTGCAAGATACTTTTGCGAAGCCTTTAGGCTCACGTACGTGAGGTATCTCTATCCTTCGCAAAACTTAGGACTTTTGCGAATAATAGAGATTGTGTCAAGGTATCCTATTTGATACGATAGGGGACTATTTCTTTTTTTTGAGATGATGCTTAATCGTGGTATTTCGGTGTTGTAGGATTTTACTTCATAAAACTATTCCTACACGCGAATCTCAGGCAATCTATATGAAGCTTTTTACATTAATGTACTTTAACTTCCGTTTCGTGAGCCGATCCCTATTTAACTGACCACGAGGATTTATCCAAAAATGAGCGATAAATGTAAAAACAGATCTTAATCGAAAATTTAAATATTACAGGCGCTCGAAGATCAGCATAAACTTTTTTTCGATTAGATTTTTTTTTATTAAATTTAATTTATCACTAGTGTCCAGTTAAAAAAAACGGAGTATCGTTTATAGCCACTCCGCATGATTATTTTTGTTTTGCACACCAATATCAATAACCATGGGCAAAAGTATTCATTTTAGCGGACAGCCGATATTTAATCAACGACTTGATAAATCAAAATGACAATATCTATGAAAATTCGCTCTTCCCAGATATGAGGGGGGGCTTACTTTTGAAACTGAAAGAAAAAATAGCCTTCCTCATACTAGGGAAGACTATCTTCTCCCTTTTTTTAATTTAACCGGACACTAGTGTTAATTTATATCAAATCAATTATGAACTCGTCTTGGTAGTGTATCTAAATTATTATATATAAGTTTTAGAGCCTGTTTAAAAATGAGAGAGGAATAATGCTATAGGCCTGAGAAACCGATTGGAACGAGTTTTTTTGTTGTGA
>CAIOLR010000140.1 GCA_903859135.1 uncultured bacterium
CCTACAAAAGTTTGGATAAAAGACTTGGATTTTTCTGTCTTGGTTTGCAAACAAGTCTTCATAAACAAGGACGGAAGTGTAGGAGTGCGGTTTTTGGTTTCAAATGATCTCAACTTGTCCGCTGATTATTTTACAACACTTTACAAAAAACGGTGGAGTGTAGAAGAATATCATAAAAGTCTCGTAACTATTTAGCAGGTTGCATAAAAAATGTAAAGGTGCTATCTTCGACCAGCCTATGAACAATACCTCTGACATTCTTATTTTGCTTGACAAACTATCTACAGAGGTATCATTTCTTCGAGAAGAAAATACGCTACTGAGGCTTCGCATATCAGAATTAGAAGAAAGTTTCAATCTCAATAGCAAAAACAGCAGCAAGCCCCCATCAACAGATATAGTCAAACAAAAGCCTGCATTTCCTAAATCAGGAAATAAGAAACAAGGAGGTCAACATGGCCATGCTGGTAAAACGCTTCAAATGGTAGCTGATCCAGATCACCAAGAATACCTTCATGCTAAACATTGTACATGTGGTCATTCATTGGAGGGGGTCCTGAGTCAAGTTGGTGAAAAGCGCCAAGTTTTCAATTTGCCTAAGGCCAAATTTTATGTAACGCAATACAATAGTATGTGTTCTACCTGTCCTGATTGTGGTATTAAGAATAAAGGTACATTCCCTTCGACAGTTACAGGTAAAGTATCCTATGGGGCTAGTGTTTTGGGACTAACAGCATTATTGAGCACTGGTTACGCTATACCATTCGATAAGATTTCTCAATTGACGGATGATTTATTTGGACATCCAATAAATGTCAGCACGTTAGTTTCCGCCAATAAAGTATGTTATCAAGAACTAGAACCAGTAGAACAAAGCATCAAAACTGCCGTTGAATCTTCTAAAGTAGTTCATTTAGACGAAACAGGTTGTCAGGTAGCTGGTAAACGAAACTGGCTACACACGGGCTCTACAGCCTTGCTTACCTATTTATATGTGAGCCAAAAGCGAGGCAAAGAAGCTATTGGTGGCGACAAAGGCGTGATTCAATTTCTAAAAGGGTGGGCTATTCATGACTGCTATGCAAGTTATTTTAGCTATGACAACTGCGCACATGCCTTATGCGTGACTCATTTACTTAGAGAGTTGCAAGCACAAATAGATAGAGGAAGTCTGTGGGCTACTGAAATGCACGCATTCCTAATGGATATCTATCTGAAAAGTGATAAAGGATTAGGAATAGTAACGGATTTTGAGCCCTATTCTCTCCTTTTTAACCAAATATGTAGCAGAGCCGACTTAGAAGAACAAAAACCACTTCCAAAAACAGGTAAACAAAGAGGAAAGCCGAAGAAAAGTAAAAGCAGAAATCTCTTAGAGAGGCTTGTTAAACATAAAGATGCCGTATTGGCTTTTGCTAAAAACAAGGAGGTCCCTTTTACCAATAATCAGGCTGAAAGAGATATAAGGCCATGCAAAGTCAAACAAAAGATATCCAACTCATTCAGGACAACTGAAGGAGCAAAGATCTATGCACGCATACAAGGATTTATATCCACCTTGAGAAAACAGGGTATCAACATTTTTGAAGCTTTGAAAGATGTTTTCAACGGGACTTTTTATGCCCAATGGAAGACCTGCTAAATAATTACAACAAATCTATCTTTGCAAGTGTATGGATAGCTATCGAGGTGCAAAATTATTTTTTCTCATTTTTATACTTGGCATAGGCAATGGCTCATTTGCCCAAAAAAATCTAATCAAAAAGCTCTTTTCTAGTGAGCAAGACAGCACCCGATCAGATAGTTTTATACCTGTACCCCTCATCGGATATACACAAGAAACAGGTGTCGAATTTGGCCTAACAGGTTTATTCTCTTTTTACACGGATCCTCAGGATAAAGAAAATAGGGGTTCTACACTTTCTGGTGATGCAACCTATTCTACCGAAAAACAATCCACTGCGAGAATAAAAACAGATATCTGGACACGGAAAAACAACTATCACTACCAAGCCGAAGTACGGTACAAAAATTTTCCTTTTTACTTTTATGGCGTAGGCAATCAAACAAAAGAGGCAGACAAAGATCTTCTTATTGAAGAATTACAACATGTTGTGCTTGAAGCAGAAAAACAATTGAGCAAAGAATATTATCTGGGACTTACCACCAGTTTTGATGATTATTCTTTTAGAGAGAAAAATCCAGGAGGCACTTTCACAACAGATCCGATAAGGGGCAAACATGGTGGGAAAGCACTATTTATTGGCTTATCTCAAATTATCGACAATCGAAATTCAAACGTCTACAGTACTCAAGGCTCTTACTTAAAGCTCAATTATTCATATGCTCCTAACTTCTTTGATGGCGAAAACTTTGAGGGAAGTTTGTTTAAGCTCGACTTTCGCACATTTAAAACCTTAAACAACAAACTTGTTTTAGGAGTCAATATCAATTATCAAACCTTGCAAGGCGATAGTGCTCCTTTTTATTTATTACCACAGCTTGGTACTGAAATGATGCGCGGCTATTATACCGGTCGTTTCCGCGATCAAAATTTATTAGCAGCACAGGCCGAACTACGCTATCGTTTTATGCCCAGATTCGCAATTATTGGGTTCATCGGTGCAGGAAATGTTTACAGTACGGGTAATTTCGTGTTGGCTGCCAGCAAACCTACTTTCGGTGGGGGATTTAGATACTTCTTTGAAGTAGAACGTGGCCTAAGCATCAGCCTAGACTATGGATTTGGCGAAAAAAGAGCCAATGAAGCCCGTCAAAAAGGGTTGAATATTTGTATCGGGCAAGCGTTTTAGTTTAGATTGTAGTCAAAAATAAAAGATAAAAAATTGACATTCCATCCAATTTGCTTATCTTTAACGTTACTAACGCATCATGATACCACAACATGATTATATCTTTCGGTTCAAAAGAAACTCAAAAAATTTGGGAGGGATAACGCATCAATAAATTACCACCTGAGATTCAAACTATTGGACGTAGAAAGTTAAGAATGCTTAATAGTTCTCAAGATATAAAGGACTTAATGCTACCACCATCCAACAAACTTGAAAAACTAAAAGGTTTCCTAAAAGAGTTTCACAGTATTAGGATCAACAATCAGTGGAGAATTATTTTCAAATGGAATGATGGTATATCAAGTGAAGTTGAAATAATAGATTATCATTAAAAAAGAAACAAAATGAAAAAATTACCAAATATTCACCCTGGTGAAATTCTACTAGAAGAATTTTTAACCCCTCTGCATATTTCAGCATACCGACTGGCGAAAGAAACGGGAATGCCCCAGACAAGAGTATCTGAAATAATAAAAGGACACCGGAGAATTACCGCCGACACTGCGTTAAGATTAAGTTGTTTTTTGGGAAATAGTGCTAAATTTTGGCTTGGATTACAAGACGATTTTGATATAGAAAATGAACAGTCACTCAAACAAACGGAATTAAGCGCCATCAAGCAATATACTCCGGCCTAAACGGCATCCCTCTAAAATCTAATTTTAAAATGCTCCTCAGCCTGTTGAGGACGTACAAATGCCAAACCTATCTGGAACAAATCGATCGTGAGGCTAACCTGTGGATGTATTTTTATTTGTTGCCAAAGTTCTTTCATTTCTTTATCTAGATAGATCGCATCCACCACGACTAGGGAAGTCTCTTTAAATTTAGGCAAACACGGGTTCAAATAATTGATCATGGCTTCTTTGTCATGCCCCCTATTGATCAATACAAAATCCAGCGATTGTAGTTCAGCTAGCACACCAGGTACTACTAGATTCAAATCCCCAGTCAGAATTTGGACATTTTTGATACCCTGTTTTGCTAAATTTTCTGAAGTGATGGCAGCCGTATCGACACCCTGATCCATGCTAATTATTCTTGCCTGAGGAGCGGCTTTTGCTAGATAAGTGGTATCCATACCCATGGAAGTTCCTATTTCGATAACCTGATTGGGTGAGAAATAATTAACTAAACGATAAATTAGCTTTGCCGCCCGTAGTGACTTGCAGCTATTTTTGACGAATACCCTGACGGATGTGTATTGATCATAAACGAGAATCGAACGGTCATCATACTGTAAAATCTGACGAAGGTGCTCCAGTTCCGAATAATCACTTTTCCAACGAAAGTCGTAAATAACCTCATCTATTAAACGATAAACAAAAGGAGAATGTACTCCATGCCTATTTTTTGCTTCAAGCCGATGTTGCAGATAATCTAGTAAAAAAATTAGATTGAACATAACGACAAATTTAGTAAATTAGTATTTTAGAGAAAGATGGATCAAAAAGAGATTGAATCCTTAATTAAATTGTTAGATGACCCAGATATGGAAGTATCTAGGCATGTAGAGGACCGTCTTTTGTCCTATGGAAATGGTGTTATCAAACATTTAGAAAATGCTTGGGAACAGTCTTTTGATGTCATTTTACAAAATCGAATTGAGAGCCTAGTTCATAAAATACAATTTCGGGCTACCAAAAAAGAACTGGAGTCTTGGATTTTGAACGATTCATTTGATTTACTTCAAGGACTCATCATCGTTAATCGATACCAATATCCCGACCTAGATGAGCAAAAAATAATCAACCAAATAGAAGTTATCAAACGAGATATTTGGATGCAGATGATTTATGAAATGAGTCCTATCGAAAAAGTAAAACTCATCAATCATGTATTATATACCTCTTACGGATTTTCAGGGAACACGGGTAATCATAAAGACCCACAAAATTCATACCTCAGTCAGGTATTGGAAACGAGGAAAGGAAACCAGGTTTCGCTAGGTGTCATTTATATGATTATAGCCCATAAACTAGATATGCCAGTTTATGGTGTCAACTTACCTCAGCATTTCATATTGGCTTACATTGATGAGGATAAAAAGGGTACTTCCGAAGACGGCATCTCATTTTACATCAATGCCTTCAACAGGGGGTTTATATTCGGTCGTGACGAGGTTGATTCCTTTTTAAAACAACTTGATATCAAATCTGAAAAGCAGTTTTACGAACCATGCAGCAATAAGGCAATCATTAAACGGGTACTTCGGAATCTAATCAGTGCTTACCAAGGGCTTGCAGCTTTAGACAAAGCGGCAGAACTGCAAGAATTGTTAGCGTTGCTTTAAAAATCTCAATTATATTTCTTCTTTAGGAACAAACGTGTCAAGACAAACAATCAGACAACAATTTCATCTCCAAGTGTGGTAAATGATTTTCGTATAAAATAGCATAAACAGCCCTGCATATGGGCATATGTACTTGATAGGTTTTATTAATTCGATGCAAACAATTGCTAGCGTAATAGCCCTCGGCAATCATATTCATTTCCAATTGGGCTGATTTTACTGTGTAACCCTTGCCTATCATATTTCCGAACGTGCGATTACGACTAAACTGCGAATACGCTGTTACCAACAGATCGCCCAGATAGGCCGACTCCATGATATCTCGATCTACTGGATGCACTGTATCCACAAAATGCTTCATCTCCCGAATAGCATTTGATATTAAAACTGATTGAAAGTTATCACCGTAGCCTATTCCATGACAAATACCACTCGCAATCGCGTAAATATTTTTCAACACAGCGGCATACTCTGTTCCATAAATATCACCCGAAATATTCGTTTTGATGTAGCGCGTATTCATCATCTCCGAAAAATGGGTGGCCGCTTCGATATCCTGCGAAGCAATGGTTAAATACGATAATTTTTCAAGTGCCACCTCTTCTGCATGACAAGGGCCGCTAATTACTAAAATATCACGCAAAGGAATCCCATATTTATGATGCATGAACTCTCCAATAATTAAGTTCTCATCTGGCACGATGCCTTTAATTGCCGAGACAATTTTCTTGCCCTTCAAATCACTCGGACTAATTTCACGCAAAGCGTCTTTAAGAAATACTGCTGGGACACACAATACCACTATATCACATGGTGCCACGATGGCTTTCAGGTCGGAATCAATATGACTCGTTGGGATTTTAATTTCGACAGCACTAAGATAGTTTGGATTATGTTGATACTGCCGAATATGGTCTATCGACTTGACGTCTCGCATCCACCAAAAAACTTCTTTCTCAACTGCATTATCACATACTATTTTTACAATGGCTGTTGCCCAGCTACCCCCACCAATAATTGCAATTTTTTTCACCATCAGTATGATACATTTAAAGCATAAAAACGCCAACACTGTTTGTGAAGACAATCATGCGCTCATAGAAATGATGGATGATCCATCTCTATGAGTGCAAAAGTACCAAAGATGAGAACAAATTAATTGGGTGTATGACAAATTTGTATTTTTTTACGCCTCACAAGCTCCCTCTCCGAAAGAGAGGGGGCTTGTGGGTACATATTGGTCATGCACCCAATTGATTGTTTTTTCAAAATGCAACGTATAAAACAATATGATTATTACAAAACATATTGTTTTATTTATTAGATTGGTCATGAACTTTTTATAAAAAGTAAAACAATCATGCAAGCACTGGAATCCTATCAATAATCACCGTAATCATTGTTATACACATGAAGAAACGCATCGCTATTTTTGCATCTGGATCTGGGTCAAATGCTCAGAAACTAATGGAGTATTTCAAAAAACATCAGGAGGCTGAGGTTGTCATCGTGTTAACCAATAACCCAGAAGCATACGTCATACAACGTGCTGATAATTTTGAAATCCCTACGCATATTTTTGATAAATATGAATTTATCGAAACGAATGATATCGTCAATCTTCTCAAAAATTTACAGATAGACTTGATTGTACTGGCTGGTTTTTTGTGGCTTATCCCCAATAATCTGCTGGAAGAGTTCCCCAACCAAATCATTAACATTCACCCGGCATTGCTACCCAAATTTGGTGGCAAGGGAATGTATGGCGACCGTATACATCGAACCATATTGGAAGCTGGTGAAGTAGAAAATGGCATCACCATTCATTTTGTCAACGAAAAATTCGACGAAGGAGAAATTATCTATCAATCGCGTTTCAAGATTGGTAAAAATGATACACTTGAAACCATCAAATTCAAAGGTCAGCAATTGGAGCATTTACATTACCCCCGCATTGTTGAAAACTTGATTCAAAAAATAAAATTGGTCTGAGATAAATATCACGTTTTTGAAAGAAATGACTTTAAAGACACCTTTTAAGCTTAACGAAAATATTACTTTTACAGCTCAAACGTTTCTTTGATGATTCATCCCATTAAAATCAAAAGTGCGCTCATTTCGGTTTACCACAAAAATAATTTGGAACCACTGGTGCGACAATTACATAAGCTCGGTGTGACCCTCTACTCTACTGGTGGCACCGAAAAATTCATACATGATTTAGGAATTGATGTTATTTCGATAGAAGCCCTGAGCGGATATCCTTCTATTTTAGGTGGACGAGTAAAGACACTACACCCAAAAGTGTTTGGAGGTATACTCACTCGAAGAGAAAATGGAGCTGATCAAACTCAAATTACTGAATATGAAATACCCGAAATTGATTTAGTCATTGTTGATTTATACCCCTTCGAGGAGACAGTACGATCAGGGGCATCCGCCAACTATTGCATTGAAAAGATAGATATTGGCGGAATTTCACTGATACGCGCGGCAGCTAAAAATTATCGAGATGTGGTTATTATTGGATCCAAAGATGATTATCAAACACTGGAAACCATCTTGGCCCAAAATAATGGACAAACAGATATTGTTCATCGCAAAAAATTTGCCCAAAAAGCTTTCCACGTCTCGTCGCATTACGATACAGCCATTTTCAAGTACTTCAATCAGACGGACCCTTTACCTGTTTTTAAACACAGCGAACAACTTGTTTCGGAACTTCGTTACGGGGAAAACCCCCATCAAAAGGCGCATTTTTATGGCAATCTGAATGAACTATTTGATCAATTAAACGGGAAAGAGCTTTCTTATAATAACTTGGTCGATATAGAAGCAGCAATCGCATTGATTGATGAATTTAACGAACC
>CAIOLR010000141.1 GCA_903859135.1 uncultured bacterium
ATGACTTTTTTAAATATAACTACTCAAGGTAGTACCCTCGTAAAAAAGTTTATAGTTGCGCGTTTTCAATCCTTGAATCCAGCTTTATTTTAATTTAAAAAATGATTTTATTGGCTATTATAGACTTGATATTCAACCATGGATGAAACATGGGTTTATCTATTTGCTGTCTTCATCAGCAACGACGAGCCAAAATATGAATGCATATACCGAAGCTAAAACGTATTTTCAGCGAATCAAGGATATGAAACTGAACAATCCAACCATGATTGGTTTTGGTATTTCAGACAAGCAAAGTTTTGATACTGCTTCACAGGTTACTCGAGGCGCCATTGTCGGCAGTGCATTTTGCATTTACTGGGCGAGACCGACGAAATGGAGCGAATCCCAGAATTCATCCATTCAATACGTGGTTGAGATTTTTGTTGTACTACCTAGAATGTTTCTTTTTATGCACCAATTGTAAAAAAATATATCCACATAGTCCTGCAATTAAAGAAGCGAGAAGCACACAAAATTTTGCCCCATTTTGATATGCGACATCATTAAAAGATAATAACGAAACAAAAATGGACATGGTAAATCCAATACCTGCCAGCATTCCCAAGCCAAGAATGTGTTTCCAATTGGATTTAGAAGGCAAAGTACATAAACCCAGTTTGACAGAAATCCAAGAAAATAAGGTAATGCCTAACGGTTTTCCGAGTGCTAAGCCAAATAGTATTCCTAAGCCAAGTGGACTTGTTAAGCCGTCGACCATTTTACTTTCAAATCGGATATTAGTATTGACTAGGGCAAAAATGGGCATAATTAAAAAGGTAACTGGGCGTACAATCATGTGTTCAAGTTTTTCCAGCGGCGACGTTGCTTTCTCTGGATTGGTTGGGATGGTAAGAGCCAATAATACGCCTGCTATGGTAGCATGAATACCCGAATGGTGGATGAAATACCATAAAAACAATCCAGGTACGATATAAAATATCAATTTTTTGACACCGAAAAAATTGAAAGAAAGCAATAAGGCAAATACCCCAGCAGCATAAAATAATTGATCCCAGTGCAGCTGATTGGTATAAAAAATGGCAATAACCAAAATCGCTCCTAGATCATCCGCGATAGCTAAAGCTGCCAGAAAAACAATGAGAGAAGATGGTACTCGTTTTCCTAACAAGGACATAATCCCTAAAGCAAAAGCAATGTCCGTTGCCATAGGTATTCCCCATCCGCCACTAGTTGGTGTATGTTGATTGAATAAAACAAATATCCCGGCAGGAATGAGCATCCCACCCAAAGCAGCAAACAGGGGCATTGTTGCCTTTTTAATGGATGAAAGCTCCCCTTCAATCATCTCACGCTTGATTTCCAAACCAACCAATAAAAAGAAAATGGCCATTAAACCATCATTGATCCAGAGTGAAACAGAGTAATGCAGCTGAACGTGATCGTTGCGAAACCCCATTTCATAAGACAGTAAATTTTCGAGCTTGTCTCCAAAATTAGAGTTGGCAATTAATAAAGAAATAAGAACGCAGAAGAGGAGTATCACACCGCCGATTTGTTCAGAGCGAAGAAAGTCGCGGAATGGTTTCAAGATTATTTTAGACATAGGCCCAAAGTTATCAAAAAAGAGGTTTTCTATCTCCTATTGTTTGGTATTTATTAGGTTATCTTTGTCAGTTCTAAAACTAAAAACAGTGACCTCCGAGTTAATATTTCATTACTATCCCAATCTGAGCGAAAAGCAAAAACAACAATTTCGTCAGCTAGAAGAACTCTATGTGCATTGGAATGCACAAATTAACGTGATATCTCGAAAAGACATGGAGAAGTTGTACTTACACCATGTTTTACATTCTTTGGCAATCGCTCAAGTAATTTCATTTTTACCAACCGAAAAAATATTAGATTTAGGTACAGGTGGAGGGTTCCCTGGTATCCCCCTCGCAATATTGTTTCCAGAGACGCGTTTCCATTTGGTTGACTCCATCGGGAAAAAAATCAAAGTAGTTAAGGAAGTGTCTAAAGCAATCGGCTTGGAAAACTTGGAAGCAAGTCAAGCACGTGCAGAACAAATTCCTGATAAATTTGATTTTATCGTATCGCGTGCAGTCACTCAATTAAAAGATTTTTATCCCTGGGTGCGAGCTAAGTTTAATAAAGAATCAAAAAATGTACTACCCAATGGGGTATTGTATTTAAAAGGAGGAGATCTCGATGAGGAATTAAAGGCGTCTGGATTAAAACACATCATTCAGGTGCCTATTCAGGATTATTTTTCCGAAGATTTCTTTGAAACAAAATATGTAATCTATTTCCCTGAACAATAAAAAGAGATGTCTTTATTGCATCAAATAGCCTTAACATGTACCCCCGAAGTGGGAGATGTGACCGCGCGTAATTTGTTGAGCTATTGCGGTAGCCCTGAAGAAGTGTTTAAGACTAAAAAAAATCAATTAACAAAAATACCAGGAGTAGGTCCGAAAACGGCTGATCAGATAGGTAACCCAATCGCTTTTGAACGGGCAGAAAGGGAACTGAGATTTATTGAGAAATACAAGATTAAATCCTGTTTTATTACGGATGATACCTATCCAAAGCGGTTGAAAAATTGTGCGGATGCACCTATGCTACTTTATTTTAAAGGCGAAGCCGATTTTAACTGTGGGAAAGTAATTAGCATCGTAGGAACGCGTAGTGCAACTAACTATGGAAGAGATTTGTGCAAGCAATTATTGATTGATTTAAAAATACATCAACCATTGGTGGTAAGTGGCCTAGCCCATGGTATTGACAGTATGGCACATAAAGAATGTCTGAAAAATAATATTTCTACGATTGGCGTTCTGGGTCATGGTTTAGATCGCATCTATCCAGCGCAAAATCGAAGTTTGGCAGAGAGCATGTTAAGTTGTGGCGGCCTATTAACTGAATTTACCTCCGAAACAATTCCTGGTCGCGAAAATTTCCCTAGACGTAATCGCATTATTGCTGGAATGGCTGATGCGACGATTGTTGTGGAGGCAAGCACCAAAGGAGGAGCACTCATTACTGCAGAAATAGCCAATTCGTACAATCGAGATGTTTTCGCTTTCCCTGGTAAGGTAACAGATGAGTACAGTGCTGGTTGCAATTATTTGATCAAAACCCATCGTGCAAGCCTCATTTCTAAAGCATCAGATTTGGAATATTTATTGGGCTGGACAAACACATCCTCCCTTCAGAATGTAAAGCCTCAATTAAGTTTGATGCTAAATTTATCTCCCGATGAAAAGCGATTAGTTGATGTACTGCAGGAAAAGGGGAATATGGCTGTAGATGAATTGGCTTTGCTTTGTCAACTTCCTCAAAGTAAGCTGGCCATTACCATCTTAGGATTAGAAATGCAAGGGCTTCTCATTGCCTTGCCTGGGAAGGTTTATAAGTTGGCTTAGCTCAATCGATCCGTGCTTTAGTCCGTTCCTCATTGAAATTTTCATTCCAAATTTTGTTTTAGCTACATTTGTTTTATGGTTATTAAGTTCAGTAATACACATCTAGAAGCCCTAGCTAAAGACGAGCCAGTCCAAGGACAGGCGAAGTTTGATAAGCAGGCAACTTTTACGTTGAAAAAGACATTGAGGATTTTACAAAGAATGCCAGATACGAATAGTTTAAAGGCACTGGATAGCTTGCAATTTGAAGGTTTAAATGGTGACATGAAGGATTTATATGCTGTCAGAGTGGACTCTAACTCTAAATTGATTTTTGGAATTGAAAGAGATAGAATGATAGTGAATGACATCATCATAGTAAAAGAGTTATTGCAGAAGGATGCATCGGATGCTTCTTGAGTTTTATATCGTTAACTAATATCCTCCCTCTCTTTGCACTGATAGCGTATTTAGATTGGTGGATTCAAATAAAACTTTTTTTTGGTAGGATTGGTTTAATCTATTTTACTGCATCATAATTATTTTGTCATAACCTACCATATTTTAAAACTAGAATCCTATTTTTGAATCACAAAAAAATAGAAAAATTTAGACAGCCTTGTTACGCTTAATATTTATCAATTAAATTAATGGGACACGATAAAATAGTAGATGGGGAGGGTAAAGAACTTCATTTAGATATAGCACTACATCCTGGTGACATATTGGCTGATGAATTGAAAGAGCGAAATATTAATAAATCGGCTATGGCGATAAGACTTGGCATGTATCCGTCTCATTTCAATGATATTGTTAAGGGTAACAGAAATATAACGGCAAGTATTGCACTCAAATTAGAGAGCGAGACTGGAATTGTTGCCGAGTTTTGGTTAGGCTTACAAATGGATTACGATTTATATATAGAAAGAAAGAAAGAGAAGAATTAGGTTGATTTATGATTTCTTCTTTATCTGCCCCCAACTTCCCGAAAACGGTGAACTAAGTTTTATCATGACTCACTTTTCTCTCTAATTTGTTTCATGGAGCCTCTCATGTTTCATTAATAAAGTCTACAATTTGCTCCTCATTGATGTCGTGCATGCATTTAAAATGTTTTTTTGGGCAGTGACTGAGTCCGAATTTGGAACATGGCCGACAAGGTAGCGCTACGCCAACAGTATAGCTGTGGTCCACTTGATAAGGTTGAACACCGAGTAGTTCGGGTACCGTACTTCCCCAAATAGATACAATTTTTTTATTGAATGCTTCAGCAATATGGGTGAGTCCGGTATCAAATCCAATAACTGCTTGTGCTTCTTTAACTAAGAATACGGATTCGTTTAAACTAAGTTTGCCACAGGCATTATATACCATAGGTCCCAGAGCAGATGCAATTTTATCACCGTTTTGTTTGACATCATCACCACCCAATAAAACAATGGGTAAAGAAAGCTTTTTGCACAAACTGATCACTTTATAGTTGGGCATACGTTTGGTAAAATGCATCGCTCCAATGATAAAAACCCAATATGCCTTTTGATGGGTTTCTGGTAATAAATGGTTTATTGAGAAGTTGCTTGGCAGGAAATAGTCGATGGGGGCTTCGTCATTTTTAACACCCAAAAATGTAACCGTATCCATATAACGATCTACTAAATGGGTCGTTGGTACGGTATTTATTTTGAATCGAAGGGCCAACCATTTTCTGAATCGCATTTTATTAAATGTGGATGATCGAACGCCTAGTTGCAGTTTGACTAATACGGAACGTAAACTATTATGCAAATCAATCACATAATCGAATTTTTCATTTTTAAGCTCGGTGATGGTTTCGGATAATTGATCTTTAAGTAAGTGTAGTTTATCCAAGTAAGGATTACCATCAAAAATGAATTCAAATTTTTTTTTGGTTAGAAAATGAATTTCAACACCTGGAATTTGTTTTTTTAAACAACGGATAACAGGTGTGGTATAAATAATATCACCCATCGAACTAAAACGAATGATCAAGACTTTTGGGTTGGTATTTTTCAACTTAATGCTTTTGCTTTCTTCTGATGTCGAAATAGGTTTTAATTTGATCTAGCGTAAAGGTATTTAAACAATTGGGGGGATATACACCTCCTTTTCGAGCTATTAGAGTGCCATAATGCATATCTAATAATCCTCCCGTACGATGGGCATCCGGATTAATCGATAGCATGACTCCTTTTTCTATGGCGTATTGATGCCAACGCCAATCTAAATCTAAGCGTAATGGGTTGGCATTAATTTCGATCACCACCCCATTGGAGGCACATGCATCAATCACTTTTTGATGATTAATAGGATAGCCACCTCTGGTTAGCAATAATCTTCCTGTGGGGTGCCCTAAAATAGTAGTAAATGGATTTTCAATCGCTTTGATGAGGCGTTCAGTTGCTTTCTCCTCACTCATCTTTAGTACGGAGTGAATAGAGGCAACAATGAAGTCAAATGTTTTTAAAATATCATTCGAGTAATCTAAGGATCCGTCGAACAAAATATCGGATTCAATACCTTTGAAAATATAAAATGGGCTTAATTTTTTATTTAATTCGTCAATTTCTCGTTGTTGTGCCGCTACCCTGATTTCGTTTAAACCATTGGCATAAAAGGCAGACTTCGAGTGATCGCAAATACCGAGATAGGTTAATTTGAGTTCATCCCGACAGAAAATGGCCATTTCTTCCAGCGTGTGGATACCATCGCTCCAGGTACTATGATTATGTAATGAGCCCTTTAAATCGGCAACCTCAATGAGTTTGTGGTTTTTGTTTGATTTTACAAGTTCAATCTCGTTGGTTCCTTCGCGTAGTTCGGGCTCTATGAAGGGGATTACTGCTAGTTGATAAATTTCTTCCTCTGTTTTGTTTGTTAGGTTTTTGCCATTTAATAGTCTGGTTAATTCTTTTACGTGATTCGTGTTACCTGTGTGCTCAATGAGTTTCCATCCAAAATCATGGGTAGAACAAGCGATCAAATTAATTTTTAGTCCATCCACATTTTTACATTCAATTATATGAGCATCTTGTTTGATGATTGTTAATCCGATATTTTTTAGCTGGGCTACTAGTTGATCATTAAAAAAGCCTGTGGTTAGAATATCGAGTGTATCAATGATTTCGCAACGTCGGCGATAGGCTCCTACACAAGCTAAATGAGCCTCAGGCCACGTGTTTTGGAGTTTTTCTATCAACGTTTCTGCAAAGTTTTCGATTTTGGCGTATAGAAACCGTCCACGACTGGCCATTCTAAATTCAATAGCCTTTTTGATTTCTTCTTGTGTTTTTAATCCAAAGCCTTTAGCCTCAATGAGGCGATTTTCATTACAGGCATAATACAGTTCTCCGCAGTTTTCGATGCTTAATTCCTTCCAGATAGTTCGGATTTTTTTTGGCCCGATACCTTTAATTTGGAGCATCTCAACAATTCCTTCGGGTGTTTTTTGCAATAAGCTATCCAGTTCTTTTAGAGAGCCAGACTGTATTATTTCTAAAACTTTTGCGGCTATACTTTTACCAAAGCCGTCGATTTGATCAATTTCTTCTACCGTTTTATTAGAGATACTAAAAGGCAGTTTGTCAATTTTGAATGCGGCATTGACTACTGATTTGACCTTAAATGGATTCTCGTCATGGAGTTCCATTAGTTGACTGAGTAGCCGTAGCGATTGGGTAATGTTTTTATTTTCCATCTATAATCTTTCCAAAAATAACAAACCGATTGCGAAAAGAGAGGACTCATTTCATCAAAACAACAGTGAAGTCTTGATGAGAATTTTATTGAACCTTATTTTCTTTTTAAAATAAATAATTAACTTGTAATTAATATAAATCAATTATTAACTCACTTAAAACAGGTTTTTTATGAACAGAAAGCACATTATGATTGGATTTTCTATGGTCTTATTATTTTCTTGTAAAAAGAATGAGTCCCCTACAGTAATTTCACCCCAGCCTGGGTCAGAACCTAGTATAAGTATGAATAGTATTCATGCCTGTTCAGCCAAAATGTACGACCCTAAAATATCAAAGCTTGGAGTTGGGGTAACATCAGATTTTTGGCCTAAAAATACAAAGGGGCCCGTAGTTTTACGCGTAAAGTTTATGGATAATTCAACGAGCGCTTATATTCGCGGAAAAATTCAAAGTTATGCAAAGGAATGGGAGCAGTACGCGAATGTGCGTTTTGATTTTGTGAATAGTAATCAATCCGCAGAAATAAGAGTAGCAACTAAAAGTGGTGACGGGTCATGGTCGTACGTTGGAACAGAAAATTTGAATGTGCCAGCTAATGAACCAACAATGAATTATGGATGGTTTACCGATACAACTGAGGAGAGTGAATTTTCTAGGGTTATTGTACATGAATTTGGTCATGCATTAGGTTTGGGACACGAGCAAAGCCACCCACTGATCTCCATAAAATGGAACAAACCCTATATATATGACTATTATCAGCGTACCAATGGCTGGGCTAAAGAAACAGTGGACCAGAATGTCTTTTATACATTTCCTAATGCTGAGGCTAGCTATTCTGCATATGATCCGACCTCTATTATGCATTATCCCGTTCCTAAAGAGTTTACACTTAATGGAGTTAGTATTGGCATGAATACACAGCTATCTGCTATGGATAAAAATTTTATACAAAAAATATATCCTTCCTCAGGTACAACAATTCCTACCGAAACAATACTTTATACAATCACTGGATTCACAGGATATTTATATGGTAAACTTGTTACGAATACACTCAGTGTAAAGGTGGATGCTGCTGGCAATAGTATTCTTTATGAAGCATATCCAGGGTACCCTTTAGATTTTTCTTGGAAGAATGATCAATATGTCATAATCGATGCATCTGGAGCTCAGTATAAGTTTAGTTCGCAAACTCGATTTGGCGCAAAAACAAACACAGGGTTAAAAGGTCGAGATATTAGGATATTGAAAAATGGTCAACAAGTTCTAGGTAATTAGAAAAAGTCCTTTAAAATATCATAGTGAAAATGATAGGAAATACCATTAATTAGTCGGTCCTCAAAAAGTGATTTTTAATTTTTGGGGATAAAAAAAAGTGCAGGCAG
>CAIOLR010000142.1 GCA_903859135.1 uncultured bacterium
AATATGTTTAATTTATTTATTATTTTATGTGGCAATGTGTTAAAATTGAGCATTATGGTTTAAATAATGAAGACACAATAAGTGGTATAAAACGAATAGGTTTTTTCCCCAATGGTTTCCGCTATGGTCCAAAGACGAGGGCCGTATTGGTTTGAAGTTTTAGACTTTGAACAATGACACGGTACATTTCTATCGTATGCTCTGAGTTAGACTCAAAACAAAAAAAATGATCTATTTTTATCCAAAATATACCATAACATGATTGCCGAATTAAAAAAACAAATAGAAGAGGCCTGGGAAGATCAGAATCTGATTCACTATAAAGAATATCAAAGTGCTATTGAGCAGGTGATTTTACTTTTAGATAAGGGTGAGTTGCGTGTTGCAGAACCCATTGGTAGCCGATGGCATGTGAATGATTGGCTTAAAAAAGCAGTTGTTTTGTACTTTCCTATTCGCGAAATGAAAGAGATTGAGGTTGGGCCTTTTGTGTTTCACGATAAAATGAAACTAAAAACTAATTATAAAGAGTTGGGGGTTCGAGTTGTTCCGCACGGAATTGCACGTTATGGTGCTTTTTTGGGTAAAGGTGTCATCATGATGCCATCGTATGTAAACATTGGAGCCTATGTGGATGAAGGCACGATGGTTGACACTTGGGCTACGGTGGGCTCATGTGCACAGATTGGTAAAAATGTACACCTGAGTGGAGGAGTGGGGATAGGCGGTGTTTTAGAACCTGTGCAAGCAGCTCCCGTGATTATTGAGGATAACTGTTTTATTGGATCGAGAGCAATTGTAGTAGAGGGGGTTCGCGTGGAGAAAGAAGCTGTTTTAGGTGCGAATGTGGTACTAACAGCATCTACAAAAATTATCGATGTAACGGGTGATAATCCTGTCGAATACAAGGGTATTGTGCCAACTCGGTCGGTCGTTATTCCGGGCTCCTATCCCAAAAAATTTCCAGCAGGCGAATTTCAAGTCCCTTGTGCACTCATTATTGGTAAAAGAAAAGAGTCGACAGATAAAAAGACGTCCCTCAATCAGGCATTAAGAGAGAATAACGTAGCTGTATAGGTCATGCGGATAGGTTTCGATGGTAAAAGGGTAGTCCAAAATTTTACAGGTTTAGGAAATTACAGTCGCTATGTGCCGGGTTTATTAGCCTGTGTTAATCCTGAAAATGAATATTGGGTATACTGTCCTAAAAAAGCTTCCGATAATATAGCGTCAGAACTGGAAAAACAGTTGTCGATAGCATTTCGGTATCCTGCGAAAAAAACAATTCGCAGTTTATGGCGCAGCTTTGGTATGATATCCGATCTGAAGAAAGATCAAATTGATATTTTTCATGGTTTAAGTAATGAAATACCTTTTGGAATTACGAAACACGGTATTCCTACTGTAGTTACCATTCATGATTTAATTTTTTTGCGCTATCCCGAATATTTTCCATTCATTGATCGAAACATATATGCGTTCAAATTTCGATATGCATGTACGCATGCGAATAAAATTATTGCTGTAAGTGAACAAACCAAACGAGATATTATTCATTTTTTTAATATCCCAGCAGCACGTATCGAAGTTATTTATCAGGATTGTGATCCCGTGTTTCGACAAAAGGCTACGGAGCAACAAAAAGAAAAGGTTAGCGTGAAATATAATCTCCCTAAGAAGTTTTTGTTAAATGTAGGTACTATCGAATCGCGAAAGAATGTGTTATTAATTTGCCAGGCATTAAAAAATGTAGACTCAAGTGTGCATTTAGTGGTGATTGGAAAAGAAACAGCGTACACCAGCCAGGTTAAATCTTATTTGCAAAATGTGGGGTTGATGGATCGGGTGCTTTTTTTAACGGGTGTTCCTTTGGTGGATCTTCCTGCGATCTATCAACAAGCAGAATTATTTATTTATCCTTCCAAATTCGAAGGATTTGGTATTCCTGTTGTCGAAGCATTGCATTCGGGTATTCCGGTGATTGCAGCAAAAGGCTCGTGTTTGGAAGAAGCTGGCGGACCTCATAGTATCTATATTGATCCAAATAGTGCCGAGCAACTTTCCGATGCTGTCAATCAACTGCTACACGATTCCGAAAAGAGCACACAAATGATTAAACAAGGTTTGGCGTATGTGGAAAGGTTTGATGCCGAAAAGATAGCCAAACAACTTATGGCTGTTTATGAGGATGTAGTGAAAGCATCTTGATTCTGATTTTGTGACTGGTTAGGATTATCAAATAATAGCCAAACAATTACACCTAAATAGGGTCTGCTTAAAAAGTGCTTTTCGATTGATATCAAGTAAGTTATGAGCAAATTAACCAAGCCAAGTGCACGGAAATATGAATACCGATCGAAAAAGAGGCGCACTAAGTCGCTTCCTCGTGAATTCATTATTGCCGTAATCGAAAGAAAATGACTTTTAGTTTTTCAGCACCAGTCGCTATGAGGGTCAATTACACGCTAAAAACCAATAATTTAAAAATTGGTAGTGTATCTAAATGTATGATGGATCATTTTTTGATAAAATTTGACTACAAAGACTGAAAAAAAACTGCTTTTAAATG
>CAIOLR010000143.1 GCA_903859135.1 uncultured bacterium
ATGCTTATTGGGCAGGTAGCTATATTCCTTAACGCCGTCGAGTTTAACACCCAAATAAACCTGATAGAGTTTTTGGTTTTTACCAACCGAAAAAACTAAGTCAGTATTATCAGTCTAAATTACAATTTGTTTCTGCGTTTCAGACAATCGTGAACCCTGAGTCTGAACACTAAATACCAAACAGATGCATATTAAAACACAAATAAACTTTTTCATAGTTAACCCACCTGTGACATAATTGCAACATAGTTTTTACCATACTTTTTAGCACATTTGGGACAAGTAGTGTACCACATAAGAAGTCGTTTTTTATCGAAACCTTTTGATTTCAAAATTTGCTCAAAATCTTTGATCCATTTACCGGTATTATTGTAAGATCCTTCATAAACTTTGCAGTAAAAATTTCCACTAAAAGCGACATTTTCAACACCTTGTATTTCTTTATCAACGGCAAGATATATGTCCATATTCCAGGAAGATGTATGTTCCGACAGGCAAAGCCAGTCAGGCGAAACCATTTCTGCTTTTGTAAGAACTTTATTAAGCCTTACCATCACCTTACCAAAATTGATAGGCATGTATAAAATTGTACATACGCGATCCTTAATAAATCTTTTATTCTCCCACACAAATACCTTGTCATCCCACAGGGAAGGATCGAACTCCGGGCAACACACTGAATTTGTTTCTGATAACGATGCCATAATTACCTCCTTTTTTTAAAAAATTTGCAGTAAAAATATAAAAAAAATGTAAGAAAATATCTTATAGAATTATTTTTTATCACTCAGACAATCCATGTATAACAACTTTTTGGCTGAGGCTACAATAATGATTTTTGTTGTCTTAAATCTATTATTTGCAGTATATTGCGATAATTGAGCAGTAGAAGTTTGGACTGCCTGATTAATTGCAACTTCCTCTTTTGCAGCTGTTTGAATCTCAATTGCTTTTATGTATTTCAACTCAATAATAAAATCAAATTTTACTGGGAAAAAATAAAGTAGTTTATTTGTAACATTCTAAAACTATGTTTTGATATTGAATTATTATTTACAGCAAACAAATATTTCTTTATATTTATTCATAACATATTAAAACAATTTGGTTGTTTTAAATAGGTTTTCAGTCTGTAATTGGGAAAATTTGAATGTTTTGTGCTTACAATCCTATGCTTTGTTGTCTCCAGTTTTGTTTGATTATAGGTAGAGGCCAGCAGCTTTTCAGAGGTGCCTATTCTACACACACAGGAGGACCAAGGGGTCATGACAATGATGTATAACATTTAATTAACAACTTTTGATATTCACCAATCTTGAATTGTAAAGTGTTTTTTAAATTTGCATCTTAAATGCAACTTAGGGATCATGCAGACTATCAATCTGCTGCGTCAAAATAGAAAAGATTTAGCAACACAACCAACTGTTTATCTCAGGATGCAGCAGAATTGCAGTGAAGTCAGAATGAGGCTTTACAATAGGTAACCTTTCCCAGTCAAGTTCATTTTCTGTTCCCTAATCAATTTATAAAGTAATTAACTCCAAGAAAGAAAATTTGTACTCATTTACAGTTCATAGGCATAAACTAAGTTGGTTTCAGCATTTAATTCCACTGTATAAGGTATGATCTATCAGTCATACCTATACCTTGATGTACAGTTTACCTATAGATGAAATTAGATTTTTACTTAATTTCAATGCTTGGTAAGACAATTTGAGATGAATCTGTAAAGCATTGCAAAACAAACCCTTCAAAAAGCCTGTCTGAGGAGAAATTTTCTTTTAATTCATGGAAACAGTACATCAATGTTTTATTTGATCATTGAAAAAGGTTTTTTAAATGGCCTTCCCCAGCCTCTTCTTAATTTATTTTTGTCTTTTCAATACAGTTGACAGAATCTACATATAAAATTTGCTGATGACTGGATTCGAACCTCAGACCTCTGATGTAGGAAGCAACTGCTCTACCAACTGAGGCACAACCACTGC
>CAIOLR010000144.1 GCA_903859135.1 uncultured bacterium
AGGAAGATTTTACAAAGGAAATCTTCAAATTACAGATCGTATTAAAAACATGCTGGTGAATGCCTACGGAAAAAATATTTATCCCACTCCAGTTGAAAATACATACTTGAAAAGTCAAAAAATAGAGCAACTTTTTTTGATTGGTGACAAGCGAGAATATTTAAGTGCGATTATCGTGCCATCCAAAGAAGATTTGCAAGAAACTTTTGGATTGAAGGAAGACTTTTTTCAACAGTCAGAAACCTTTATCGATGATAAGAGAATTATTGATTGGCTTAATTTGGATGTGCGAAAATTATCATCAGAGCTTGCAAAATTTGAACGTATTAAGAATTTTATAGTGAAACGTAACCCCTTTAGTATTGAAGATGGTGAGATTACACCTACGTTAAAGGCGAAACGGAAGGTAATTGAAAAGAAATACGCAGAGGCTATTGATGAGATGTATCTCGAGGAAATGAATGTCGATTAGCTTCTGTACGATAAAATTAGCCGAAAGCATCTTTTTAAATACGGATGCTTTTTTTATTTCACATATTTTACCCCCAAAAATTATCTTTACACAAATCCCATAAACTATTATTCATAGGCTTTGAATGAACTAGTTTATTATCACTAAAAACCGAGCGAAGCGATCTCTTGAATGCCATTACAAAGCAGATAAAAATGAATAAACTAATACAAAAACGAAAAAATAAATTAATACACAAATGAGTATTGGACTATCTGAACAAGAGATTTTACGCCGAGAGGCGATGGTAGAACTTCGTAAAATGGGGATTGATCCCTATCCAGCCGAGGCTTTTGGGGTAAATGTGACAGCCTTTGATATCAAGGAGAATTATCAGCGTGATAAAACATCCTATAAAAATATCAGCTTTGCTGGGCGGATCATGAGTCGCCGGATTATGGGTAATGCATCTTTTGCTGAAGTCCAAGATTCTACCGGGCGTATTCAGATATATATTAATCGGGATGATATATGTCCCACTGAAGATAAAACACTTTACAATACTGTTTTTAAAAAATTATTAGATATAGGCGATTTTATTGGAATAAAAGGCTATGTCTTTACTACCAAGACTGGCGAAATTTCCATCCATGTCAGCAGGTTGACTATTCTTTCAAAATCATTGAAACCTCTTCCAGTTGTAAAAAGAGATGATGACGGGCATGTGTATGATGGGTTTACGGATCCTGAAATGCGATACCGTCAGCGTTATGTGGACTTAACAGTGAATCCAGGGTTTAAACAAATTTTCATCAATCGTTCCAAGGTTATCAATACAATGCGTGGTTACTTTGATAATCAAGGATGGATAGAGGTAGAAACACCGATACTTCAGCCTATTCATGGCGGTGCAGCAGCACGTCCTTTTAAAACACATCATAATACCTTGGATATGCCTCTGTTTTTGAGGATAGCGAATGAACTATACTTAAAACGGTTGATCGTTGCTGGATTCGATGGCGTTTATGAATTTGGCAAGATGTTTCGTAATGAGGGAATGGATAGAACCCATAATCCGGAATTCACGTCCATGGAAATTTATGTAGCCTACAAAGACTATATCTGGATGATGGATATGGTTGAAGAGTGCTTAGAAAAAGTGGCAATAGCCATTCATGGTCAATCAACAGTACGAGTAGGGGAGTATGAAATTGATTTTTCTGGACCATATGAGAAGTTATCTATGTACGAGTCTATAAATAAATACACCGGAATAGATGTTTCCGAAATGGATGAAGAGGCTTTGCGTCAAACCTGTAAAAATTTAGGTATTGATATTGATGAGACAATGGGCAGAGGAAAATTGATTGATGAATTGTTTAGCGAAAAGGTAGAAGCTCATCTCATTCAACCAACATACATTACAGACTACCCCATTGAGATGACACCTCTAGCTAAAAAACACAGAAGTAAAGAGGGATTGGTAGAACGTTTTGAGCTTTTTGTCATGGGTAAAGAAATTGCCAATGCATATTCTGAATTGAATGACCCTATTGATCAACGCCAGCGGTTTGAAGAACAGCTTTTGTTAGCAAATCGCGGTGACGAAGAAGCGATGGCTATGGACGAAGATTTTTTGCGTGCCTTGGAATATGGTATGCCTCCAACATCTGGTTTGGGTATTGGAATCGATCGTTTGGTCATGTTGATGACTAATCAGAGTACGATACAGGAGGTCCTCTTCTTTCCACAGATGCGTCCTGAAAAGAAAGCTAAAGTTGCTACTTTAGAAGATTTTGTAGCCATTGGCATCCCCTCAGAGTGGGTTCCTGTGATTAATAAAATGGGTTTTCATTCGGTGAAAGAATTGAAAGCAGCTAACCCCAATAAGTTATTTAATGATTTGGGGGGCATGCGAAAAAAAATGAAATTGGAGATTGCTATGCCACAGAAAGAGCAAGTCATGGATTGGTTTAATTAGATAAAGAGTGAGGCTGTCTCAAAAAGGCATCCTCACTCTAAATGTATACGCTTGTTGTATTTACTCATTTTCTATTACATTTTGTATCGAAGACACGGTAGCTTCAGAAAGGAATTTAAAGTGAAAATACCTTTTTATGCTATTGAAAATTAGTACGAACTTAAACCCGAATTATTCCATAATTCGCCCGATCAATTTCAATCTAGAACCCTAAATCTGAAAACAAATAATGCAGGTGTTAGTTAATAACCCTGTGGAACTCGACATTTTGTATTCATTGATACCTTATTATCGAAGTACTCCGTACTACCTACTAAATACGTACTTTATATGATTATTGAAGACTTTCTAGCTTTTGACGAGCATGGTTTATATTGTCGTCGTGGCAATTTTTATTTAGATCCGAAGCAGCCTGTTAAACATGCGGTTATTTCCCACGCACACGGAGATCATGCAGTTCGGGAAAACGAACATGTTTATTGTACAGCGGGCACGGCCGCCATTATGGAATGTCGGTATAAAAGACATGCAGCTAAAAAGTTTTATACGTATGCTTACAAAGAAATATTTGAGAGAAATGGCGTTCAAATTAGCTTTATTCCAGCCGGTCATATCTTAGGCTCTGCACAAGTATTAATGATATACGAGGGGATTCGATACTTGTATACGGGCGATTTTAAATTACAGACAGATCCCACTTGCGAGCAACTGGAATTTGTGCAGGCAGATGTTTTGAT
>CAIOLR010000145.1 GCA_903859135.1 uncultured bacterium
AGATTAATACGAAGAACTACTGCTTTTTCTAAGAAAATGACCAATCACTGGTGTGCTGTTAAGTTGGTTATGGCATCCAGAAATTTAAAGGCATCATACATTTAAAAACACAACCTTTTCTTTTTCTTCTCTACGGCATCAGATACGAAAATACTGAGTTCATATAAAAAAAACAGTGGAAAACTGACTGTAAGCATCGTCAACGCATCGGGTGTTGGGGTCACGATTGCGGCAATAATCAAAATAACAACAATCGCATACCGACGTGATGAACGCATCAAGCGAGGCGTCATGATTCCAAATTTAGAAAGTATGAATACCAAAATAGGCAGTTCAAATACAATCCCCGTACCCAAACTAAGTGTCGCAACAGTTGATAAATAGGAGTCTACTGTAATTTGATTTTGGATCAATTCACTCACCTTAAAATTTGCAAGAAAATTGACAGACAAGGGGGTGATAATAAAGTAGCCAAACAAAATGCCTAGCAGAAAAAGTATAGTGGCATAAAATGTAAACCCCCTAGCTGATTGACGTTCTTTTTCATGCAAAGCTGGTTTAACAAAACGCCACAATTCAAATAATAGGTATGGAAACCCCAACACTACACCAATAAGCAAGGATGAATTCATTTGCAAAGTAAATTGTCCAGCCATATCAGTATTGATGATATTAAATGGGATACTTTTTACACAAAAATCGGGTCCCAAATTAAAGTGATCGCCAATGAGACACATCATTCTGTAGGTCCAGAAATTGGTATTTTTAGGCCCCATGATAATAGTATCAAAAATAAAATCGTAAAAATAAAAAGCAAGGCCCGTGAAAATAATAATGGCAATAGACGATCGAATCAAATGCATACGCAATATATCGATATGGTCAAAGAAAGACATTTCTGCCTGAAGAAATTTCCCTTTGTCTTTAATAGCCTTTACTAAATCTGTACGTTCCAATTCCATTCATTCTAATCTCAAACAAAAATACCATTCTAAATGAGTTGAGAATGGTATTTTTAGTCTATTTTAATTTTTGATAAAATTATTCTGTCAAATCAAAGGTATCCATAAACTTCGTTGTAAAGTTACCAGCCCTGAAGTTAGGATCTTTCATTAATCTAAGATGGAATGGAATGGTTGTTTTTACACCCTCTATCACAAATTCACTTAATGCTCTTTCCATCGTACAAATAGCTTCTTCACGTGTTTGGGCAACACAAATTACTTTGGCAATCATGGAATCATAATTCGGAGGAATGTGATAGCCAGCATATACATGTGTATCTACGCGTACACCATGCCCACCTGGCGAGTGAAAATTGGTAATCTTACCTGGACAAGGTCGAAAATGATTAAAGGGGTCTTCCGCATTGATACGGCACTCGATCGCATGCATTGTAGGTTCGTAGTTTTTGCCTGAAATTGGAATCCCCGACGCCACCTTAATTTGTTCTTTGATCAAATCGAAATTAATTACTTCTTCAGTTACGGGATGTTCCACCTGGATACGTGTATTCATCTCCATGAAGTAAAAATTACGATGCTTATCAACCAAAAACTCAATCGTCCCCGCACCTTCGTAATTCACCGCTTGTGCACCTTTAATAGCAGCTTCACCCATCTTTTTACGCAACTCGGGTGTCATAAAAGGAGAAGGAGATTCCTCTACCAATTTCTGATGCCTCCGTTGTATGGAGCAATCACGTTCGGATAAGTGAGATACTTTTCCATATTGATCACCCACAATTTGAATTTCAATATGGCGTGGGTCCTCAACATATTTTTCTAGGTAGAGGCCATTATTACCAAAAGCTGCTTCAGATTCCTGACGTGCAGAGTCCCATGCTGGCTCAAACTCTTCATCTTTCCACACAATACGCATCCCACGACCACCACCACCAGCAGTTGCTTTTAATATGACTGGATACCCAATATTGTTGGCTATTTTGAGTCCCTCTTCTACATCCGCAAGCAAACCCTCTGATCCGGGTATGATGGGTACACCCGCCATTTTCATAGTTTCTTTTGCCGATGCTTTATCTCCCATGCTATTAATCTGGTCAGCTGTGGCACCAATAAATTTGATTCCATATTCTGAACAAATAGCAGAGAATTTGGCATTTTCGGATAAGAAACCGTAGCCAGGATGAATCGCATCTGCGTTGGTTAGTTCTGCTGCAGCTATAATTTGTGGAATATTTAAATAAGAATCTTTACTAGGTGGCGGACCTAAACAGACCGCCTCGTCCGCGAAACGAACATGTAAGCTATCGCGATCTGCAGTCGAATATACGGCCACTGTTTTTATCCCCATTTCTTTGCAGGTGCGAATAATTCGTAATGCAATCTCACCACGATTAGCAATAAGTATTTTCTTGAACATCATAAAGTTTCGGATTTGTTGATTCGGATTCTATTAATTATACGGACCGTAAACTAACAAATACATCCTTTTATCAATGGGATTAAGACATTATACAGGTTCAACAAGAAATAAGGGTTGGTCATACTCAACTGGACTTGCATTGTCTGCCAAAATTTTCACTACTCGTCCTGAAACATCTGATTCAATTTCATTAAAAAGCTTCATTGCTTCAATGATACAGACCACTTGTCCAACTTTTACTTCATCGCCTACGTTAATAAATAAAGGCTTATCTGGACTAGGTGAGCGATAAAAGGTGCCAATCATTGGAGATTTTATCGTAAGAAAGTTTGATGTATCCGCTGCTTTTGTAGCAGCTTCAGATTTTGTCCCCCCCATGCCTGATAACTCAATTGGAGCTAATTCTGGCGAAGGAGAGGAATTCACAACATTTTGTACAGGTATAGCCGTAGGAATACTGGCTGTTACAAACGTGGGTGCTGGATTGGTTTTGATGGTAATTTTAAACTCTTTCTGTTCAAGAGAAACTTCATTCACTCCAGATTTAGAAACAAACTTGATGAGTTCGTGAATTTGTTTAATATCCATTTGATTCGTTTTATTTTTTATAAGAGCCTGTTTAAATTTTATTCAACAATAATTTTATAGCGGATAGTTTGGTCATAT
>CAIOLR010000146.1 GCA_903859135.1 uncultured bacterium
AAAAATATGAGTTTTTTTGTAATTATAATTTTTATGTTGCGTTTTGTTTGATATAAATTACTGTATTTCAGTTGAATTAGTTAATCTTAGTTAATTTACTTTTATAAAAAACTGAATAGATTTTTGTTCATTATGCCCCCGTTATTAATTGATGTCTACATAAGTTAAATCCTGTAAAGCATTAGACTATGGAATCAACTAATTCATCTCGCAAAATTACCTTGTTAATTGTTGTAGCCGCACTAGGTTACTTTGTTGACATTTACGACCTTTTGTTGTTTTTGATTATTAAGGATAGAAGCTTAGCTAGTATCGGTGTTTCAGCTGCAGATATGACCAATGTTGGTTTACGTTTGATGAGTTGGCAGATGGCTGGGATGCTCGTTGGTGGTATTTTATGGGGTGTTTTAGGAGATAAAAAAGGACGATTGTCTGTTTTATTTGGTTCAATAATGATGTATTCATTGGCAAATATTGCGAATGGATTTGTACAAGATGTTCCAACCTATGCTGTTTTACGGTTTATTGCGGGCGTTGGTTTAGCTGGAGAACTAGGGGCGGGCATTACACTGATCAGCGAAAGTATGAGCAAAGAAAAACGTGGGTACGGAACGATGATTGTTGCTGTGGTTGGGCTCACTGGAGCTATTGTTGCATATTATGTGGGGGCCAACTTTGATTGGCGAACTACATTTTTTATAGGTGGAGCGATGGGGATATTGTTGCTTGGGTTGCGGGTTGGTGTTTTTGAATCGGGGATGTTCTCTAAAATGCAGAAAAATAATGTAAGAAAAGGAGATTTTTCGATGCTGTTTACTGATTCAACTCGTTTCAAGAAATACCTCAATAGTATTCTAATTGCGGTACCAGTTTGGTTTGTAATTGGAATATTGATAGGTATCGCCCCTGCTTTTGGGGAAGCTCTTGGTATGAAAGAAACCATTGACTCTGGACGAGGCGTGATGTTTACCTATGTTGGTATTACGCTGGGAGATCTAATTTCGGGGTCACTAAGTCAAATTTTTCGTACACGAAAAAAAGTGATATTCGTCTTTTTAACGCTCACGTATGCGGGTATTCTATTCTTTCTACTGTCAGATGGCTTGTCGGCTGATGAGTTTTATGCGCTTTGTATTTATCTCGGTATTGCAACAGGCTACTGGGTGGTATTTATTACAATGGCATCCGAACAGTTTGGTACTAATTTACGTTCTACAGTAACGACTACAGTACCAAATTTTGTTCGTGGGTCCCTGGTGCTTGTTACCTGTTTATTCGATTACTTTAGGCAGGAGTATGGTATTGTCAATTCAGGATTGATTTTAGGAAGCTTTACCGTGTTCGTGGCATATATCGCTCTGTGGCAACTGAAAGATACATTTGGCAAGGATTTAGACTATGTTGAAGTCAATTCTAAATATGTAGTACCCAGTATATTTTGAATCCTGTTATATAAAAAGACACGATCAGCGCGTTAAAGATTTGGTGTTGATGTCCATATTTGATCACAGCTTTTTATTCTGTTTCGTACATGTTTGTCACTGAAGATTTGTTACATTATTTGTGGAAGTTTCGTTTGTTCCAACAAAAAGGACTCGAAACGGAAGATGGTCACTCGTTAGATATTATCTCGGTGGGCTTACATAATAAACACGCAGGCCCCGACTTTGATAATGTGAAAATTAAAGTAAACGACACCATTTGGGTGGGTACTGCTGAAATTCACATCCGCTCATCCGACTGGGAGCAACATAACCATCAGTTAGACAAAGCATATGACAACGTTGTTTTGCATGTCGTGTATCACCACGATAAGCAAATAATGCGTGATGATGGGACGGTGATACCTGTTTTAGTCCTTCAAAATTTAGTTTCTGATGCAATCGTGTCACAATATCAACAATTAATGCATGCACATAACTGGGTGCCGTGTCAGTATCAATTGCCAAAAGTGGATGCTTTTTATGTTGAAACGTGGCTTTCAAGGCTATTGATTGAGCGCTTTGAAGAGAGAACACAATGGGTAGATACACGCTTATTGGAAAATAAAGGGAGTTGGAATGATGCATTTTATATTGCTTTGGCTAGAGGTTTTGGATTCAAGACCAATGCACTCCCTTTCGAGCTTTTAGCACGATCTATTCCTCAACAAATTTTAGCAAAACACAAAAATAATATACGGCAAGTAGAAGCACTCGTATTTGGTCAGGCTGGGTTTTTGACTGAAGATTTACAGGATGATTACCCACGTAAACTAAGGACGGAGTATTTGTTCCTTCAAAAAAAATATGATCTAATCCCCCTTGATCGGTATTTGTGGAAATTTATGCGTTTGCGTCCAAACAACTTTCCAACGTTACGATTGGCCCAATTTGCCGCATTAATCGTTAAGTCTGATCATTTGTTTTCACAAGTTATAAATGGTGATATACAGCAAATCCGAAAGCTTTTTGAAGATTTACCTATTCATTCGTATTGGCAAACACATTATCGCTTTGATATAAAAGCAGTAAAATGTTCCAATGATTTAGGAGAGCAGTCCGTTATCAATTTATTAATCAATGTGGTGTCCGTTTTCCTTTTTGCTTATGGTAAACAAATGGGGGATGAGACTTATATGGATAGAGCCGTTACGCTCTTGGAAAAACTATCTCCAGAAACGAATCAAACGATCACTCGCTTTAAACAGATGGGTATAAAAGTGGACCGGGCATGCATCTCACAGGCATTATTACAACTTAAAACACATTATTGTGATAAAAAGAAATGTTTGTACTGCGGTATTGGGGTGAAGTTATTGAATTACAATTGGGCTGATTCTGTTTGTCAGTAATTGACGAAATAAGCACAAATTAAGAATATTAATTTGTGCTTATTTCGAAATGTCTTATGCTTAATATGGCGATAAAACAAAATATAAAAACTTTTATGCGTAATTCTTAACCATTTTAGCTACTACTTCGGGGGCTGTGTAAATTGGTCCTCCCTGCCGAACGTAAAGCACAGGAACCCTGTTTAAGCTAGCAAGTAGGTTTATTAGTCGGTAATAACGAGCTTGCATATAATTAGGATTGTTCATCACATATATACCTTTTACACGAACTTGACCTGTTGCTCCTATTAATGGATTTGCTTGAGGATGGATTCTCACACCAGGCTTAGTTACAATTATAATTTCATTATATGAACTTTTAGAGGCTGTAAAGTGAGCTGGAAACTGAACACCAGGAAAATCTCTGTATAAACGTGTAACATCATTAATATGCGAACCCACATCTCCAGTTCTGTATAAGATGTAGTTTGGGTTTTGTATAAGTCTGTTTGTTGATTTATTGATGTGATGCACAAGGGCGCTTTTATCTCTAACCTCTGGTACATTTTTAACCCATCTTACCCCTGCATGGTTTTCGAATCCTATGTCCTTATAGTTGGTCGACAATATATTTTCCGGAGGTACTTCCAATATAAATCCAAAGTATCCGACTGCACTATTTTTCTCATTTGAAACAAGTGAGGTACTCATCACATCCCATTTTTCAATTATATTTTCAAAAGGTGTGCTAAAAAACTCAGGTCTCAACTTATCTGGATCTCGCATCATGTGAATCAAATACTTCCATTCTTGGCCTTTACTGGAATCAACAGTATTATTAGATCTATGTAATTCAGGTTGATTAGCAGGATCATATCGATACAATTCTTGCCAAGAAAAAAGCTCCTGTATATTTACGGGATTCATATACTGATTTTTAAGTATATCTGTATTTAGATGATGTAACCCCGTTCCTGGTAAAGGCTGCTGATGGAGCTCATTTTTTTTAACTTCTTTTTTCTTCTTGATAAAAAACTGTGTCATTTTAATTTTTTTTTGTGTTTAAATAATCCTTATGTGAATAAAATACCAAGGATAAATAAATAATTAATAGTCATTTTTTTAAATGCATGATGGTTTTAAATTTCCGACAGCTATAATCCTCTTTACCTTTACCTCATTCATAAGCAATTTTATGCCAACAACCATTCAATGCCCAAAATTAAAAAAAAACAAATATTGTTAATTTTTTTTAACAATATTTAACTAATTACTAATTTTTTAACAGATTTTGCGCATCAAAAAATATTAGCTCTTTTAGGTAGTGTGATGGTAAGGATTCCTTAGTAAATGAGTAAAATGTCTATTTTTAGGGTGTTTTTTTTCTTAAAAATTAAATTAATTATTTACTTGAGTTAAATTGCATATTATTTGTCTCGTTTCACGAGCCAGCCTCTTTGGTGTATGTAAAATAATGCTGTCAATGTTGCGATCCAAATACTGCCAGTATACAGTGCCACACGAGTTGTTTCGAGGTATGCCAACATGGCAATGACCATACACATGAAGGCTGAAGCTATTAATGGAGCGGTGGGCCACCATGGAACTGGAAACAGGAGGGAGGCAACTTCATCTTTTGACATTTGGCGACGCATCTGGATTTCTGATATTAAGATGGCTACCCATACCCACAGTGTGGCAAATGATGCAATGGACATAATGATGATAAATGTTTTTTCGGGAATTCTATAATGATAGGTCAATAAAACACCCGATCCAAGTACGAGCATTATCGCCAGAACGGCTACATAAGGGACCCCCTGTTTAGACAAATGCATGAAGTTTTGTGGTGCTTGTTTTTGTTGTGCCATACCGTAAAGCATTCGGCCTACCGAATAAATATCGCTGTTGATTGCCGAAACAACAGCTACAATAACAACTAAATTCAGGATTCCTGCTGCTGAATGGATACCTAGCTTAGCGAATATTTGGACAAATGGGCTACTTTTTCCGTCGATTTTCGACCAGGGAAAGATGGACATGAGCACTGCCATGGTCAATATGTAGAAAAGTAAGATCCGTATAGGAACAGCATTGATCGCCTTTGGTATAGCTTGTGCTGGATTAGCTGCTTCTCCTGCAGTAATACCAATCACTTCGATACCTCCATAAGCAAACATAACTACCGTTAATGAAACCATAAGTCCTTTTATACCATTTGGAAAAAAACCTCCGTGTTGCCATAGATTAGTGATTCCACTAGGTTGTTCAGATAGTTTTAATCCAAATAAAATGATTATCAGGCCACCTATAATCATACCTACAATAGCAGACACTTTAATAATAGATAGCCAAAATTCTACTTCGCCAAATATCTTGGCCCGAAGCAAATTCATGCTTCCGATGAGGACGATAATACCAGAAATCCAAATCCATTGTGCTACATCTGGGTACCAGTAGGACATATAGACGCCGAACACAATGACATCAGCTAGACAAACAACAGCCATTTCTAACACATAAGTCCATCCTGTTAAAAAACCTACTAGTGGACTGATATATTCACTTGCGTATTGACCAAATGAGCCAGAAATGGGTTTGTGAACGGCCATTTCACCTAGACAGCGCATAACAATGTAGACAGCAGCTCCTCCGATGAGGTAGGCTAAAATGACAGATGGACCAGCTAATTGGATAGATGAAGAGGATCCGTAAAATAACCCTGTCCCAATTGCAGATCCAATGGCTAAGAAGCGAATCAACCGTGAACTGAGTTGTTTTTTAATTTGTTCTTTCATGTGTTTTATAAATTTTTTTTGTCAAAAAATGAATAATAGGTGCCACATGGTGATTACACATATAAATGGCAATAAATTCTTTATTAAATTTAGAATGGGTGGGGCTTGATGCGAAATAGGACTATTCAGTATAATCATTGTACAACAGGTGCTGTACATGTTAATGATTCAGTTTGTAGTGAGTATAATAAAAGGTTGAGAAGAAAAAAGTGTTGTAGTAACCTCTATATAGACTATTCGCTGCCCTTACAATGGACAGAATGAGTAGTCGCAGATATAATATGATATGTATGCAGGAGCATCATGTCGGAGTGTGTATAGATCGAATAAAATAGAATTATTCTGTTTTATTACTGTAGCCCGTAGGGGAATCGAACCCCTGTTTCTAGAATGAAAATCTAACGTCCTTACCCCTAGACGAACGGGCCATTATTTCAATAAAAGGTTCTCTTCAGAACCTAGGTAGCGGGGGCCAGACTCGAACTGACGACCTTCGGGTTATGAGCCCGACGAGCTACCAA
>CAIOLR010000147.1 GCA_903859135.1 uncultured bacterium
ATGTTTACAGCAATTTATTCAAAGAATATATCGTTCGATATAGCGGTTCATCGATTGATGTGCATATAAAGGCTCAATGATGATATCTCTATTATTATTGAACAGTAAGTAGATAAATAGCTGTTGTAAAAATGGCATTATGGCAAATAAAAAGAGACAAAAGTTCTATGTAGTATGGACCGGGCTGCGCCCCGGTGTCTATGACGACTGGGATAGCTGCAAGCTGCAAGTCTCCGGTTATCCCGGTGCTGTATATAAATCTTTTGCTACCCGACAATTGGCTGACGCTGCATACACAAAACCTCCGGATGAGTTCATTGGCACAGATACAGTAGAAGTTGAACTTTCTGAAGAGCAGCGAATACTGATAGGTGATCCAATCATGAATAGTATCTCTGTAGATGGCGCCTGGAATACTGCTACCGGTATTGTGGAGTATCAGGGTGTACATACCGGCACGGAAAAACAATTGTTTAAGGTTGGCCCCTATGAAGACGGAACGAACAATATCGTTGAATTCTTAGGAATTGTTCATGGCCTTGTATATTGCAAACAGAACAACCTTATACTTCCGATATACTCGGATAGCAGGAACGCTATTGGCTGGGTAAGGGATAAACAGGCAAGGACTAATCATCCCCAATCCGACAAAAACAAAAAACTGTTTGAATTGATAGAACGGGCTATCAAGTGGCTTAAAGAAAATGAGTACCCTAATCAAATACTAAAGTGGGAGACAAAAGCATGGGGTGAGAATCCGGCGGATTTCGGACGAAAATAAGATACGACTAATCAGAGTAGTGAATTATATAATCTCCGATTAGGGGAATGAGTTATGTAAAAACTAAATTCTGGCAGGGTACTACTTCAACAATACCTGTAAGCAAAAAAGGCAAAAGGCTCTATTTCATAAAATACGAGTTAGAGGAATGGGTTATGTGGGGTCGTAGAAAAACTACCGCAGGGTTGCTTATAGACGCGGAAATAGCATGCTCAAGGCAAGCAGAAGAAAATAACGACCACTATTCCGTTGAAACGGTTAACTAAAGATTATGGACCAGACTTCATCGAGAAATCTACTAACTCTAGTTATTGTTTTTTCGAGAAAAAGTCACGCATAACTATACCACGTTTCACAAGGAGTAACGTCACTCAATGCTGTCATAATTTGTATTGTTTGTGTTTCGCTAATACGACCAACGGATTATGACATGCCAAATTTATGAATTAGTTATAATTCCCCAACTTTCATTTTAAATTGTCGGAAAATTAAATTATTCGTTTTGTTATGAATTCAGGCATTACATTTAATGTAAATTGAATGACCTGCCGTAATGACTCAATTCAAAGCCGGATACATTTTAGACATAATAGCAAGCGTAATTTCCTCATTTGAGAATAGCAAAGATGATAAATTCGATGCAGACTCCTTAAAGATGAAGGGGCTTCTAAAGCATATAACATCATTTGATGTGACATTCCCTTTTGAAAGATCTATTGACTACAACAATCTGAACCCGATATTAGCGACATTAAATAATATTATTACCAGAGGATTGCCGACCAGGGCTCCAATTCTGTTAGAAAATGAAATTTCGAAGGCACTATCCGTATCAACTAGAGATATCAGAAATACCTCTGAGATATACTTTGTCGAAAAAGATTACAAAATAAATTGGCAAACCGTTTTTGAACTATTCCATATCGTAGACCCTGATGTTAATGTCCAACGGGAAAATTATTTAGGTCAGTTAGGAAACGAAGGGGAATGGAATTTTTTGAACAACAAGCTTAGAGATACTCCGTTTGTTAAACAAATATTTCAATCTCAAAGGCCGTTCAAAACTATTAATAATAATTTAGGTGCTGGACGTTCAGTTGACTTTTCTTTTGAAATACCTTACCTGAATACTTTCTTTATTGTGGAAGACAGGAAAAGTGTGTTTGAGAAATTCTATACGAAAGGAATAATATTTGAATTTGATGGACAACATCACAAAAGCGTAGGTTATAGGCACTATGATAAATACCGGGAAGAACAAGCAGATGAACAGCATTTTGATACACTTAGGCAGAGTTCAGATGAAAGAGAATTAAATGATGAAATTGTTCGCACGTTTAAAAATGATATTTTCAAAATTTTTGAAAAAAACTATAACCGATCAATACCTGACTTTGCTGCGGAATTCATACTACTTTTCACACCAATAGCCGTTGCCAGAATACAAAAAACATTGATCGAGTATTTCTTGTCCAAACCAGAAGTTCTATCTTCTGAAAAAATCCGAATTGCAATTATTGAAAGAGATGTGCCATGTGGAGCCTTGGCTATTCAGAGTTTTTCTGATTTCTTTCACAACATCAAAAACTTGATTATTGACGACCACTCCTTACCAAA
>CAIOLR010000148.1 GCA_903859135.1 uncultured bacterium
CAGCAGCAGATACCCATGAATTCAAAGGAGACTGTACAAGATACAAATACTCACGAGGGAACAGAGGATAAGGATACAACTCAAAAAACATTGTCGGTCAAAGCGAAAAATCCTACTCGTGCAAGGCTTCAAGAGTTGGGACCACGATTTACTTTAAAGTTGAAATGGATTCAAGAGGTTTGTTCAAACGTTGCTTTTTTTTCTCACCTATATACTTTGCACTGGGATCCAACTCTCAACATTTTTGTAAATGTCTTTTTTTTAGGGAACATTTGATACACAATTTGGTGAATATGAATGGTTGCACAAGAGAAAGGAAATGGATGTATCGAGAAGAAAATTTCATTTGTAAAACGTTTTGTACTGTTTCAATAATGAAACTAAGATTTATTATTTATCGTAGTTTGGAATTTGTTTGTACTTGTAACTCATAGAGAGCGACTCCTCCCATCGCCCCAATAACCCACGTTAGAATCATTGAAGTCGAACGCCTATTCAGCAATATTTGACTTAGATAAACAAGAAATACAGAGGATAGGATCTCTCCAGGTTTCAGTTCAATATCAAAGACTCTCAAGACAGGTATATTGGGCGCCACATGTAGGCTATATCCAAGACATGCAGCTAAACTCCCATTGATTCCATGGACAGGTCGTTCAGTCATGTACTCAGCTATCGCGTTGGAAATTCCTCCAAGAATAAAGGTCAATATAAAAGTATACAATCCAAAGCTGTGAATCGATGAGTCTTGAAAAAATGATCTGAGTCGAACAACCTTTTCGAGTGTAATAAAGCTTGTATAGATCATAGTATTGAGCGAAATCAAATCGATGAACAACAAAGCATCAGCGTTCAAAATAGAAAAAAGTGGAGAAATGAATTTGTAGTAGAAGATTCGTTGAAGCACATTATGATTATTGGACCGATCTAAAAGGCAAAATGAAAGCAGCCAGTTTATTATTTTGAGAACCTCAATCAGTCGGATAGCAGAAAACACCATGTTGGATTTATCAAACATTTTCATGCCATGGGCGAAGGTATTTGCTGTATATCAAATACAAAAAAAAATGGATTTGAGCCTCTCCATAAGCAAAGGAGATAATTGGTAAGGAGAAATGATCGTCTTACCGAACCATCGGCATAATCGCGAGGAGTTGTGTGCTCCGCCGTTGATTGTACATATGGAAATATTCTTTGAGAATACAACCAAGTCTACAGTCGAGAAACGTCTACGTAATGAAAAGAGAATATAGTTGGTGTATTTGATATCATCCACGTTTGAGAATCGACGGATGAGATTCTGCCATAGTCGGTTCCACGAGGACAGCGCATTGTTTCGATGGACGTGGACAATTGGAGCAGATTTGTTGGTAAATAGATTCAGCTTCGGGACAAATTTATTACTAGGATTTGTTGTTATACAAACGATAATTAGTAGCAATAGAAAGAGCAGACGGCGGAGATCAAAGGAAGGAACACGATGATACGCTACAATGCGACCATTGGCAGAAATATAGGAACGAGACATGGAGGTGGCAGGTGCAACGGCAACACCGCATGATAGCAAATAGCAAGAGCAAAAAGCCAAAACTACCAGTAAAAACAAAAACGAAAAGTAGTGGAGGCAAAAAGCCGTTCGGTCGTGCGTGAGTAAACCGTGCGAGGCAGGATTTTTTTTTGTTGGTTTTTAGTTTTGCAGTTGTTTTTGCTTTGGAATTCAAACTCTCTATGTAGAGAAGAAGGCTTGCATGTATGATTATGATTTGTTTTGCCACTCGATTTCATGCCTGTCGTGGTTCGAAAAAGCTCTCAATCAAGCTAAGCCACAAAAATTGTCATCCATCATTGCACCACCGTACAATTTCTTCGTTTTAATATCCGTCAATCGCTTTAGAAATA
>CAIOLR010000149.1 GCA_903859135.1 uncultured bacterium
ATACCTCTTTAAGAAATGCTTGCAAAAGATTAATACGAAGAACTACTGCTTTTTCTAAGAAAATGACCAATCACTGGTGTGCTGTTAAGTTGGTTATGGCATCCAGAAATTTAAAGGCATCATACATTTAAAAACACAACCTGAAATAGATTTGCACAAAGAAATAAATAACACATGAAGATTACACTCCTATCCATTGGGAAAACAACAGATAGCTATTTATTAGAAGGGATGAATAAATACTTACAGCGTATTAAACATTATATTGTTTTCAAAACGGTTGAATTGCCCGAGCTTAAGAATACAAAGAGCCTTTCACAGGAACAGCAAAAAAGCAAAGAAGCAACACTTATTCTTAAAAATGTAAGCAGTACCGATCATCTAATATTGCTGGATGAAAGAGGCCAAGAATTGTCATCAGTCAATTTTTCAGCACTTTTAAATAAAAAAATGGTTGGAGGCACGCAGCATTTGGTCTTTGTGATTGGAGGACCTTATGGGTTCGATCCTTGTATTTATAATCGTGCAAACTATCAGATTTCTTTATCAAAAATGACTTTCTCTCATCAAATGGTTCGATTATTTTTTGTTGAACAACTTTACCGAGCTTACACTATTTTGAAGGGAGAGCCCTATCATCACCAATAAACCATTGCAAAATACCTACGGCAATTATCGATTTAAAGGATTAAGACCCTCCCAAGAACAAATACATTTCTGGATTATTTTTATTCTCGCTATTGCTATGTGCGCGGTGATTTTTTATTTCTTTTAGCACTGTTAAGAAATAAATAACAGAACCCTCTCCTTCTAGACATTGAGCTTGTCGAAATGGGGAGGGCCAGGTTCAGTGTTTTTTTTTCTTATTTCGATTTTTGCGATAATCGTGTTGCACTTTTAGCCGCTGCTTTTGTTGGCTTTTGCTTTTCGCTATGTGCTTGTGTATCTGGCTTCTTGCCCATTTCATTCGTTGACACCAAGCTATCATCCGAAAGTGGTTCAGGGGCTTCTTCTGTAAACAGAGGTAGTTCTTTGATAATATTAAACCAGTTGATTATCTTTTTAATATCAGATAAATAAACACGCTCATTATCATATTGAGGGGCAACTTCGCCAAAAAATGTGTGGAGGCTATTGCTATCCATAACCTTCGTATCAGGGATCGATTTGGCATCTTTCATGCGCTCAAAAATGGCTACCAATTTCAGATCTGCATCGCTGGTAAAAACGGTGATATCTTCTAATGAAGCTATTTTTGACGTAGCCATACTCACAATGATCTTCACTTTTTGTTCATCGAGGCTCTCTAAAATAAAACCCGATTTATTTTTCCCAACTAGTTTAAACAATCCTGGCTTGCCAGATACCGATATAAGTCCTCTTAAATTCATATTTATTTTAGTATTGCGTATTGGGTACAGCGTATTGTGCTCATTCGGCATCGTATGTGTCGCTATACGCGATATGCTGTACGCAATACTATTTTACTCTTCTATTACTTCGATGCTTAAAATTTTATCCCCTTGACGGATGTTATCCACCACATCCACATTTTCTACTACTTTACCAAAACAAGTATGATTACGATCCAAATGGGCAGTATTGGCTCTACTATGGCAGATAAAAAACTGTGAGCTTCCTGTATCGCGACCTGCATGTGCCATCGAAAGAACACCACGATCATGATATTGATTGTCGCCATCCAACTCACATTTGATACGTACACCCGATCCACCCGCACCCGTTCCTGTAGGATCGCCACCTTGTATTACAAAATCAGGCAGCACCCGATGAAATGTAACACCGTTATAAAATCCTTCTTTGGATAATTTTAAAAAATTTACCACTGTGTTCGGTGCATCTTGATCGTAAAACTGCACGGTCATGTCACCTTTTTCGGTCTTGATAATTGCTTTGCTCATTGTTGGTATGCTAAATGGCGACAAAGTTAATTTATTTCAATCGAAAAAATCAATCTATTTTCAGGTTAAACATTTGTGAGTAAAAGGGGGCTTTATCTAGATAAAATCAAAAATGTACTTTTGCAGTAAATGCCAATCATGAGATTCGTTCGCTTACTTCTATTTCCATTTTCTTTCTTTTATGGATTGGTGATTATTCTGCGGAATCTCGCATATGACTATAAAGTATTAAAATCGTCCACATTTAACATACCGATTATTTCGATAGGAAATTTAGCTGTCGGAGGGGCCGGTAAAAGTCCGATGACGGCATATCTGGCAAAAATATTGGAGGGAAACTATAAATTGGCCATCTTAAGTCGAGGATATGGAAGAGAAACAAAGGGGTTTCTATTGGTTCGTGCTGATGCTTCCAGCCGAGAAACAGGGGATGAACCCTTACAATTTAAACATCAATTTCCAGACATAACGGTTGCTGTTTGTGAAGACCGGGTAGCGGGTATCCAACAATTAGAAAATAATCATGAACTCATTTTAATGGATGACGCCTATCAACATCGGGCTGTTAAACCTGGCTTGAGTATGTTGCTTTTCGATTTCAATAAACTATTTCAAGATCAATGGCTTTTGCCAACAGGGGATTTGCGGGAGCCATTATGGAGCAGGAAACGTGCAGATATCATCGTGGTGACTAAAACACCGATCAATCTAAGTCAAGAAGATCGTATTCGGAGTATAGCTAAAATAGAACCATATCCACATCAGCAGGTATTTTTCTCCTATCTGGAATATGGCGATTTAAGGCACCTAGAGAATGTTTCGCTGACTCGTCATTTGGATTCGATCAATCACGTAACCCAAATTTTATTACTAACAGGCATTGCAAATGCAGATCCACTACTACAAAAATTAAGTCAGTATTCGGATAACATTCATCACCATCAATACCCAGACCATCACGCGTACAACAGCAAAGATATCCTTAAACTTGTATCTGCTTATCACAAGCTCGCTGCTACTGACAGGTTAATAATCACGACAGAAAAGGATGCACAGCGCTTAAAAGACCCCGCACTTAAAACCCTCTTAAATGGTTTGCTCATGTATGATCTTCCTGTGCAAGCGATGATACACCATCCTGATAAAAAAAAATTCGATGGTTTGATAGAAACATTTATTATGAAACCATCCATTAGAAACAACACATGAGATTTATAATTAGGCTAGCAATTTCACTACTACTGCTTATTAGTTCAACTACGGTAGATGCCCTTGCTCAAATATCTGCAACCAAACAAACACCTAAAGCACTAAGCTTAGATTCACTTCGGAAGAGAGAAGAAAGTGCGAAAGACTCAATCGTATACACAGCAAAGCATATTCGATACACACTCGCTGGATTATTGAAGGACAGTATCCAAACGATATCTCTAGATACGGTTCTTTCTAATTTTCAAAACTACAGTCCACTGAGCCAACCACGAAATCCAACCATTGGTTTAGGAAGTATTGGTTTAGCTTACCGCGATTTGCTATTTAATCCTTCAAAAACGATTGGTTTTGATGCGGGTTTTCATTCGCTAGACAGATACATGCTTACAGTAGACTCTGTTCGCTACTATCGGGCTCAATCGCCTTACTCAGAACTATATTATATTGATGGAGGCTTGAAAATGGAGTTGTTCCGTGCAACCTTTGCCCGGAATATAACACCCAATTGGAATGTCGGGGGCAAGTATAATCGAGTTGCAGGCAATGGGTTTTATCTGAATCAAAATACCGACCATTTGAACGCCTCTTTCTTCACGTGGTTCCAATCAAAGAATAAACGATATATGGCATTGGCCGCAACTGTTATCAACAACATAAAAGCAGGTGAAAATGGATCGATCACCAATGATGATATTTTTGCGACAGGTGGAGCACCAGATGAGCTATTGGAAACCGTGCGATTAAGTGGTCGGGGTATGGATATGCCCAGACAAACATGGAAGGGACAAAGTTTTTTTCTGAAGCAATTTTACTACCTCGGGAAACGGGACAGCGTAGCAAACAAAACGAACGTTTTGCCAACGCAACGTGTTTCTTATATGTTCAACTATGCAAACAATGAATATCGATTTTTCCGCAACGAACCTGATACCTATGGTGCATTCCCAGCCCTAACCAGCGGTCTTAGCACGACAACTACAAATGATTCAACGCTGGTACAAAAACTAAGCAATGAGTTGGCTTATAGTTTTTATCTGCGTAGCAAGTCGGTTCGTTTTCTAAAAAATGAAGTAAAACTAGATGTGGGGGCTCAGCACGATTGGTATATATATCAACAAAAAGACGCTGAAACTATCTTTCATAACATGACACTGAAAGCCGCTCTCAGTTATCGTTTTAGTGACCGAGCAACGATCAACATCGATTTTCAGCAAATTGCCGAGGGTAAAAATGTAGGCGATTTTTTGTATGATGCCAAGACTCGATTTTTATTAAGCCAGGCTGGGCAGATTACACTTGGAGCTTATTCTCAGAATAAATCGCCTGAGCAATTGTTTGAGCGAGCAAATTACCAATTTCATCAATGGGACTTAAGTTTCAAAAAAACAAAAATCAATAATTTGTCTTTTTTATATGAAAATTCTAAACTCAGTCTTGCTGCAAAGGCCGAATATTTTTTGATTTCAAATTACCTGTATTACCAAGAAACCACCGCAGCCAGACAAATTGCACCACAACAGCTTGACAATACGATCCACATGCTACAGTTTAGTTTGGCCAAAAACTTCAAAGTAGGAGAGTTTCATTTGGATAATTACCTCGTTTATCAAAAAAGCACGTATCAAGACATTTTGAGTACCCCAGATATATATACGTACAATAGTTTTTATTACGAATCTCATTGGTTCAAGATATTACTTACAAACATTGGCTTTGACGTACGCTATAATTCGCCATTCAAAGCACCATCCTACGCAATCAACGTAGGTCAGTTTTATAACAATGCAAACCAAGTGACGTACGATTCTTTTCCAATTGTTGATCTCTTTCTTAAGGCTACTTTGAAACGAGCTAATTTCTTTTTCAAGTATGAGTACATCAATCAGCTATTTCAGAAAGGGTTTTACACCGTGAATCAATATCCCATGCAAAATGGCGCATTTAGAATGGGGGTAAGTTGGAAATTTTATGATTAATGTGATACACACGGTGTATTGCTGTCTTATTCTGAAATAGAGCAGCCCTATTCACAGGACAAGACACTCCGAAGTATCCAGAAGTCCTGTTAATTCTCTAACCCGTTTCATGGTATGACAAGCTACATTCCTCGCTCGACCTGCTCCTTCAAGCAATACTTCATCCAGATAGTTTTTTTCTTTAATTATTAACCGGAATTTTTCTTGAACTGGTTGTATGGCCGAAATAACAACATCAGCTATTGAATTCTTCAAAAATACATACCCTTTTCCATCGAAATGACTAGCCATTTCATCTTTTGAAAATCCTGTAAGTACCTCATAAATAGTCAATAAATTCTGGATGCCTTTGCTTGCATGCTCAAACCGAACTTCCTTGTTATTGTCAGTCACAGCCGTCATGATAGTTTTCTTGATCACATCTATATCATCAAGTAAACCGATTGAATGCCCTGTTTTTTCACGTCCAATACTTTTGCTCATTTTTACTTCGGGGTTATCCAAGCCCATAATCCTTGCTCCACTTTGTCTGATTAAATGTTCTGGCACTTTGAAAACATTTCCAAATAGCGTATTAAACCGAATGGCAATATCTCTGGTAAGTTCAACATGTTGCTTTTGGTCTTCTCCAACAGGGACTATTTCAGTTTGATACAAGAGTATATCCGCTGCTTGTAAAACAGGGTAATCCAGAAGTCCGGTGCTAATTGAATGCGCATTTTGTGATTTACTTTTATACTGTGCCATTTTCTCTAGCCATCCAACTGGAGTTACACAATTAAGTATCCAACATAATTCAGTGTGCTCTTTAACATGTGATTGTATAAAAATAGATGATTTTTTGGGATCGATTCCTGAAGCAATGTACCATGCCGCTATTTCTCTAGTTTTACTAAAAAGCTGTTTAGGCTTTATATTCTCGGGTATTGTCAAAGCATGTAAATCGACAATACAGAATAAATTATCATAATGATCTTGATTCTCACTCCATTGTTTTAAAGCACCTAAATAATTACCAATATGCAATTCTCCTGTTGGCTGCACTCCGGATAAGACTCTTTTTTTGTACATAAATTTAACTGGGATGATAAAAATGAGCAAATAGTGAA
>CAIOLR010000150.1 GCA_903859135.1 uncultured bacterium
CCGCTCATTGACCCACGCCATCGGCCTTGTTGACAGCATTAGTTATGTCGCCAGTTGCAGCAAAAAATCAAGCAAATTAGGGCTAAAAATGGCACTGCATGCGGGGGAATATGAGCAGTCTATTATTATCTAGATGTCTATGCTCCTGACCAATGAATCGATCGAATTATCGATGCCCAAGTGATATTTGAAAAATACTAAATAGTCATCTGCGTATCTTATATAATAAGACTACAATGTCGGAAATATTGCCTAACTCGTGAGTCTACTTCAGGGCATTCTGTAGTTATGAATCATTTAATTAAAAATGAATGCAATGATCAATGCCAAGTGGACTTTAGTAAAAGGCTACATTGATAGCATTTTCAGTTTGTCCAATGAGAAACTGAGTTTAGACTGCTTAACTAGTATCATCAACTATGGACACTGTTGACCAAGGAAATTGGAGTCTGTCAATCAAGTTAAGATTAGAGTGTTTTGTAATTGTTGCGTAATGTAAACAATATGAAAAAGCGCTAACTTGTTCAAAAAACGACAACAAAATACAAGGTTGCTGGTGTTGTCAATCCTAATACCATTACGAATATCATTTGTGTATGATAGTATTTATGTACTCTTTACGTACGCATATTGTTGTTATGGAGCACTTTCTTTCCCCTATGATTGCCAATACAAAAAATTGACGGAAAAAGTTGGTATTGTCAAGCATCACAAAGGCATCATCATCATCACGAGCACTGTGACCAGATTTTGCGAAATTTTGAAACACTAGGGCAATTGTTTGAAGGGTTATTTTGTTTAGGGCAAAATTTTAAACCTAACTTAGTAAAAACGCTTGCTATTGGGCAAAGTTACATTGTTGTAAATGGCCCAAATTTAAAACAAAATCTAGCCATCTGGTCACACTGATCACGAGCAGCAACAGTACCACCGCCACCACAGAAGCAGCCGCCACCGTCAATCAAAAGTGTGACTTACATTCCACCATCTCGACGTAGTTGGAGGGGAAGACGCCGACGTTGCCGTTGAGGTTGCCGCGCCACCAGGCCTCCTCGTCCTTGGAGATCAGGGTGATCAGATCACCGACCTATTGTAAAACAGATTTAAGCTGATATTTAAATAGCTCCAAACCAGAGGCTCTGATTTATTAACCAGAAATGCAGTGTTTTTGTAATTGGCATACCATACAACTGGTCTTTACAACACCCAGGTCCCATTAGTGAGCAGATGGGTGGTATACTGTTGGCTTAATATTCTATGATCAATGTCTATGGCATCACTTTTTAATCGTTTAAATCGTAGAAAGTGTGCTTGGATTCGAACCCGCGGTCGCATGATGGTAGGTGCAGACAATACCAAGGAGCTATGGTGGCCTCTTGTCATTATTTTAACTAAAGTTAACAGTAAATAAAGGTTAAATAAAATTCTTGACGACTACCTTCATCGCCGTCGTCCCCATCACACTGCGATCCATTTCCGGATCCTCCTCCGACCCTGATGTTGAACCTGACCCTACAGGTTCGATCCAGACCGGTGTGCCGATTCAAATAAACTGTCATGCTCTAGGGACCAAAACAAAAACGTGCTTTGCCACAACTTACATCACTTTATGCTTTATTTACGTATTTACTCATAAATAAGCAAACTCATACCTATGCCAACTCATACCTATGCCAACTCATACCTATGCCAACTCATACCTATGCAAACTCATACCTTTGCCAAAGCAAATGCCCCAAATCATTGC
>CAIOLR010000151.1 GCA_903859135.1 uncultured bacterium
ATAAATACATCCATTTATTGCATAATTTTATACACATATTTTAATGTAAATTGTTAATAATGTGATACTTGATTCCTTTTTGAGGACCGACTATTTAGCTAAAAAACTTGTCTTTAGCTCCCTATTCCTAGTTCGATGAACGGGTAACAAATCTATAATATTCTAATAGATGTAAAAAGAGTTTGTCAAATTATTTATTCCAACCCATTCAAGCAACATACCGTACTATTAAGCACTAAAATTCCGCAAATGATCCAGAGAAAAACCAACAAACGACCAATAAAAAGGGGTTTGTTTTTTAAGATTTTTTTTTACAAAAAACAATCTAAGTCATACGCGAACTACTATTCTAGGGTTGGCACTCTTGATCTCATCTCCAGCAAAATCATCAAATTGTTTAAAATTTGACACAAAAGCATGAGCTAGTTCGATAGCCTTCTGATCATATGATCCCTTATCAAGCCACGTATTTTTAGGATTTAATATTTCTGAGGGTACATCCGGGCAGCTAAGAGGCATCATAAATCCAAATATGGGATGTTCTTCAAAATTGACATGATTCAATTTGCCTTTTATAGCAGCGGTAATCATAGCTCGTGTAAAGGAAAGCTTCATCCTAGAGCCAATTCCATAGGGTCCACCTGTCCAACCAGTATTCACCAACCAGACATTAACCTTATTCTCTTTCATTTTATCGCCTAATATTTCTGCGTATTTAGTTGGGTGAAGTGGTAAAAATGCCTTTCCAAAGCAAGCCGAAAAAGTAGCTTGCGGTTCATTAATTCCTGCTTCTGTTCCTGCTACTTTGGCTGTATAGCCCGAGATGTAATGATACATCGCCTGTTCTACTGTTAATTTAGCTATTGGTGGAAAAATACCAAAGGCATCGGCCGTCAAAAAAAATATACTCTTGGGTATGGATCCTAAAGAAGGGATGATGGCATTTTCAATATAGTCTATGGGATAAGCAACTCGTGTATTTTCTGTTTTGGTGATATTAGAAAAATCGACACTTCGGGTATTTTTATAATAAATTGTGTTCTCCAGCAAGGCACCAAACTTGATCGCATTAAATATTTGTGGCTCTTTTTCGTAAGTCAGATCTACACATTTTGCATAGCACCCTCCTTCAAAATTAAATACATGATCTGTACACCATCCATGTTCATCGTCCCCTATTAAACTTCGCTCAGCATCCGTAGACAATGTTGTTTTACCAGTCCCCGATAGGCCGAAAAAAATAGCTGTATCACCATGTTGGCCTACATTAGCTGAGCAATGCATGGATAGCACTTGATGTTCTTGTGGCAGGATAAAGTTTAGCACGGAAAATATTCCTTTTTTGATCTCTCCTGTGTAAGCTGTACCTCCTATGAGAATTATTTTTTTCGAAAAATTGATGATCACAAAATTGTGTTGCCTGGTACCGTCCTCAGCAGGTACAGCCATAAAGCTTGGGGTGGCAATAATTGTCCATTCTGGCTGCTGTTCTGGATCAGCTTTATCTGGACGAAGAAATAAATTGTTAGCAAACAAATTCTGAAAAGCACTTTCTGTTATAACACGTAAGGATAATCTATATTTTAGATTTGCACACACATACGCATCTCTAACATAGATAGCTTTATTAGCAAGAGAATCAGTTATCTTTTTAAAAAGATTCTCAAACTGGTCGGCACTTATCGGGATATTGATATCGCCCCACCACACCGTATTTTCTGTGATCGCATCGGCAACAATAAACCGGTCTTTGGGTGAACGTCCAGTAAATTCTCCAGTATCAACTACCAGCGCACCGCTGTCGGCCAAAGTGCCTTCTTGATTGCAAACTGCAAACTCTACTAGCTCTGCTGGTGAAAGCTGATAACGAATATCTCTTACCTTATCAAGGTTCAAATATTTAAGATTCGGGATTTGACTAAAAATTTCACTCATAGATTTACGCGAATAGTAAGCTTTCGTAAAAAGTAAAAAGTACTAAAATGTTTACAAATTATAAATACACTAATAACGAAAGCACTATAATTCAAATAAAAGGAAACAAATAACTACAATTCAGTTAATTATGCTAAATTTAGCAGAATATTCAACCTCCGATTTTTTTCACTTTATAGCCTTCGTTTTGCAATATAGTTAATATTTTATCTCGGAAATCTCCTTGAATAAGAATTTCTCCATCTTTAGAAGTTCCTCCAACACCACATTTTTGTTTCAGTTTTTTGCCGAGCACATCTAAATCTGATGGAATGCCCACAAAACCTGTAATCAGTGTGACGAGCTTCCCTCCTCTTTGCTTTTTATCTAATTGAATCCGCAGATTCTGTTGTTGAGGTGGTAAGGTATTTTGCGATTGTTCTTCGTCAAAACTGTACTGAAAAGTGGATTCTGTGGAATACACAACCCCATTGGCTGATTTATTTTTTTTGGACATGATTACAAATTATTGTGTGAATAAAACAGGGAAAATAAACTTTGTATTGGCACAAATCCAACAAAATTCAAACTGCACCTGCTGTTTGAGAGGCAAAAGTGATAAAAAATGGTCGAGAATCAGGATTTGTCACCCGTGTTTGTTTTTAATTAGTGTTTAAGAAAACGTTTTCTAGGACGATATATGGTGTTACCAACCCAACACTAAAATAATTTATTTAATATATTTAGAGCCTGTTTAAAAATGAAAAAGGAATAATATTATAGGCCTGAAAAGCGATTGGAAATAGTCTTTTTTGTTGTGACGAAACTTCAAAAAAATGTATCCAACCGATTTATCAGA
>CAIOLR010000152.1 GCA_903859135.1 uncultured bacterium
ATTTCATGTCACATTGGGGCTTTGATTTAAATGCCATTGAAAGGGCCTATAAAAAAAATAAAAAAGGAAAAAAAATTCACGGAGGTAGCACCATCAGTCAGCAAACGGCAAAAAATGTATTCTTGTGGCCGGATCGTTCTTGGCTTCGAAAAGGTCTCGAAGCATATTTCACCATTCTAATTGAATTATTCTGGAGTAAAGAGCGCATACTAGAAGTATATATAAACGTAATCGAAACCGGTGATGGAATTTATGGAGCTGAAGCAGCCTCTCAAACATTTTTCAAGAAGCCAGCCGTCCGACAAAGCAAAGCGGAAGCATCTTTACTCATTGCCATCCTGCCTAATCCTTTGCGCTGGTCTCCAGCCAAACCAACACGATACATTCGCTACAGACAACACCTGATATTACATAATATGGAAAGGTTAGGGAAATCTAGTTTGTGATCGGAACAGAAGTATCCGAAAGTCGTAAATTTTTAAGGAAGCGAAAAAAGCTCAAATTAGAGGTCACTAAACTTCTGAATCATGAGCCTGTTTCGCCGCACTAAAAATAATGATAAACCGATCATTCGCCAGATATTAGAATTAATTCCAAATTATCTTCTAAATCAATCAATTAAGAAATATCAGAGCGACAAATATTGTCACAAATACAAGACCAAAGATCAATTAACAGCACTTTTGTTCGGACAGCTGAGCAAATGCACCACTTTGACAGATATTTCGGTGGGCATAGGGGTGTCCGAAACCTTCATTAAGGACCTTGGATTGCAACAAAGTCCAGCTAAAAGCACCATGCGTGAATGAAATAAGAAGCGCGATTGGCGGGTATTCGAACATCTTTACACCTCCCTATTGAGTTATTACAGCAGTAGCTTGAGAAAATATGCGAATCATCAAGTGATCGAAGAAATGAAGGATAAAACTATTCTGATTCGCGACAGTAGCACAAATAGCCTTTGTTTGAGTCTTTTTGACTGGGCAAAGTTTCGGACAGCAAAAGGAGGTATCAAAATCCATACCCAATGGGACGAAAGTTTAATGCTTCCCAACCTAGTAAACATTAGTGAGGCACTAACCCATGACAGTAAAGGCTTTGAGCAAAATATTTTTCCAAAGGATACCATCATTTTAGAGGACAAAGGATATTGGGACTTTGACGTACTTCTAGCGCGGATACAAGCTAAAAATACCTTTGTTAACCGCATAAAGGACACAATACTGTGTATGAGACAATAAAAGAGCTAGAGCTGCCAGAAGAAGAAGATCAACACATCTTAAAGGATGAATTGATCCATTTAACTGGGGAAAAGGCAATAGATAATAAATTATCTGAAGAAGCACTACCTCGGGTGGTCGTCTATGACAAAGAAAAGAATAGCATACTGGTGTTCATTACAAATAATATCACATGGAAGGCTGCAACAATCTCTAGTCTATACAAACGACGTTGGGATATTGAAACCTTTTTTAAACTGCTTAAACAGAATTTAAAGGTAAAAACATTTACTGGAACAAGTGAGAATGCTGTTAGATCACAGATTTTCGTGGCATTAATAACGTATTTGCTATTGGAGTTACTCAGGCGTGTGAAAGCTAAAAACACAATCGAATTTTCCAATTTTGTAGAGAAAATCCGACTATGTCTGTGCTTTTACCTAACGATAGACTATGTCATTGAAAAAATACACCCTGTAGCTCGAGATATTAGACCTAAACAAACCAAGATAAAATTCAAAGGAGACTTACAGCCCGACTTATTTTCCATGGCTTAATCA
>CAIOLR010000153.1 GCA_903859135.1 uncultured bacterium
AGGTTGGAATGTTCTTTTCATGATGTTATGATATTTTCATGCTTTAAAAGCAAGGTCGCAAATATAAGGCTGTTTTTTTTAAAATCAAAATGAGGTTCAATATTTTATGCAGCCGCAGATTAAATACCCAAGTCATTCATAATAGCTGCAATTTTTGCATCTAACATTTTATCAACTCGGTTGAACATTGTTTTATCAGGCAAATCTGTTTTGACACTGCAGTAGAATTTGATTTTAGGCTCTGTTCCTGATGGGCGTGCTGAAATGATACTACCATCGTCGGTAATGAATTGTAATACATCTGATGTAGGAAAATTAAGATTGCTTACTATACCAGTGAGCAGGTTTGTCTCTTTGCCTAGTTCATAGTCCTTCAGCTGTATCACTTTTGAACCTCCCAGGCTGTTAGGGGTATTCGTTCTGAAGTTTTGCATCATCGTTTTGATTTCTTCGGCTCCCGTTTTACCTTTTTTAGTGATGGATATCAGTGTTTCTTTGTACAGCCCATATTGTTGATACATATTCAGTAGGGCATCATACAAGCTAAGGCCTTGATCTTTGTAAAAGGCAGTCATTTCGGCAATGAAGGCGCATGATATGACAGCATCTTTGTCTCTTACTAATTCGCCTATCAGAAATCCATAACTCTCTTCGCCACCACCAATAAAAGTTTTTTCGCCCTCCAGAGCAGTCATCAGCGCACCGATGAATTTAAATCCCGTTAGGGTATTGTAGCATGTTACGTTCTTAGAGCGGGCTATTTCTTCAATGAGATGGGTGGTTACGATTGTTTTTATGATGTATTCATTGCCCGTTAATTTGCCTTTTTTCTCCCATGCTGCTAGCAGATAGTTTATTAATAGGCTAGCTGTTTGATTTCCATTGAGGAGAATAAATTCGCCCTCCTTATTTTTAATGGCGACACCTACGCGATCGGCATCGGGGTCGGTGGCTAACACTAGGTCGGCATTTACTGCTTTGGCTTTTTCGAGAGCTAGGGTCAATGCTTCTTTTTCTTCAGGATTTGGATACACGACCGTCGGGAAATTGCCATCCGGTTTTGTTTGTTCTTCTACCAAGATGACATGCTCGAATCCAAAATGTTGTAAAGCCTGTGGTACGAGTGTAATTCCCGTTCCGTGAATGGGGGAGTATACAATTTTAAGATCTTTTTGGCGATGAATAGCATCCTGAGAAAGGGATAATTTGACGATGCTATCCAAATATAGATGGTCTATTTCTTCGCCAATAATTTGGATATTTTGATCGATACGATTAAAGTTTACAGCATCAATGCTTTTGATTTTGGCAACTTCTTGCATCACCAGCTCATCGTCAGGAGCTGTTAATTGTCCACCATCTGCTCCATATGCTTTGTAGCCGTTGTATTCTTTGGGGTTGTGTGATGCGGTGATCACCACCCCGCCACGGCAGTTCAGTGTTCGCACGGCGAAGGATAGTGCAGGTGTTGGACGTAATTCCTTAAATAAGTGAACAATAATTCCATTGGCTGAAAATACATCAGCTGTGATTTTTGCAAAAAAATCGGAATTATTCCGACTATCATGCGCTATTGCAACATGGACAATTTCATTTGGATATTTTTTTGTCAAATAATTACTCAACCCCTGCGTGGCGGCACCAATGGTATATTGGTTGATTCGATTGGTACCCGGACCCATCATCCCACGAAGTCCTCCTGTACCGAATTCAAGGTCTTTGTAGAAAGCATCTGTTAACTCAGTATACGCCTCCTCGTCTACTAGTTTTTGAATTTGTTGTTTGGTTAGGGTATCGTAGTTTCCCTGTAGCCAATGATTTATTTTTTCTGAAAGGATGAAATCTAAGGTTTGCATACGAGTATTTTGGAAAGAATGTTACGTGCGTGATCTTAACACGCAAACACAAATGTAAGTTTCTTAGCCTATTCTGGAATGAAGTATTTCACTCCATGGTGGGATAATACTTGGATGCTCTCGATAGGAGAAGCGAAAATCGCAACTGACACGTGTATTGTCGGTGTGGTTAAAACGAGTACCATGTTTCAATAAACCTCCATCCCAAAGCAATGCCTCACCGTATTTTAAGTTAATGGGTTCATATTGGTCGGAGTTGTAGTCAGTTTCACAATAAATTGTTGAGCTTTCAAATACGTCGGTGAAGGGGAGGTAACAATTTATTTGATCGAGTCGGCCAGTCACATCCGCGTCTCTGTGGAAATCGCTTACTGTTCCTGTTTTAGCCAGATGGACTCGCATTTTGGGATGTTTGGAATAGCTGATTTTGTTGTCGTAATGTGGAGCGATGATATCGGCTATCCATTTATGGTATATTTTGTAGAAAGCAGCTTCATCCCTTAAATCCTGCATTATTTTTCGGAGAACTAAATTGTCATTATAATTCAGTTCTTCCTTGCCTGCTTGCTTTTTCCATACGAGATGCATCTGCTCCAATTGGGGTACTTTAAATACGTGGGTTTCCAATGTCTTGCGAAAAGGATAACGGTTTACGTCGTACGATAAAACGATAAATTCTTTTCTCATTTTATTTGTGGTGTACTTGGTTACGGGGTTCAGAGACTCCTATTTATTGCTGTCCGTAGAATTTTCCTACGGACAGCAATGAAAAATAAACAACAGCAAAAAAAACTTGATTCAGATAAATGTGATCATCAAAATCAGATCAGATTAAAAATGTATTTATTGACTACGATACATACATAATTTTGTTTTTCCCATTTGTGCCAAAAGAGTAAACCTCCCTTTTGGGTATTCTCATAGGCAATGGATGCAAGGTCTTTTTCTGCCCACTCTGGAATAGCAGGGCCGTGGTACGCTGGTTTATTTTTAAATACTTGGGCTCCATAACATTTATAAATCTCCGTTTCTTCTTTGGAATACGAGTTGCCAAAAAGTTCTATTGATTTTATAATCGGGTCTACTAGCATGTACACAGATCCGCCGTAACAGGCTCTGTTTCCGCCAGTCCAGGTGAGTTTTCCATTGTTGAAATCAAAGGTTTGTACCTGATCGCCGTTGATCTCAAAGCCGAAATCCGAAATTTTGAATTCGTTGATCACTTTCGAAAAAATACCGTTGGTGCGCACAACATAGATTCCATAAATGGCTCGTATGTCCGCACATTTGGTTAGGTGTGCCACCTGTGGTAAACTGTTTTTACGATCGGGATCGACTTCATAAGCGATAAAATTATTGTTTGCCGATACGGTTTCGTTGTCGGGCCACACTTTGCCGATGATCTTCCGTTTGTTTCTCAGATCAACATCTAGTTTAACAAACCCGTTGAAGGGTACATCGCCATTGCTTTTCCACTTAATGGTCCCATTTTCGAATTTATAATCCTTAATGCGGCAATCATTTACATAGAGGATACTTTTCTTTCTATTGGTTTGGTTGCCAATCAAGGTGATCACTAGCTTTTGCTCGGGCTCGATATATACACCTGTCCATGGAAATAGATTATTGCGATTAATGAAGTCGATCGAACTATGCAAGTAGGCCCAGTCGATTTCAAGTTGATGTTCATGGAGCCATTGTGTAAATGCTTTTCGTGCGTTTGATTTGCTCTGACTCGAAATCTTTTTTAAAACCTCGGTTGCGTATGATTTGTTTGTGAGTAGCTGTGTGATTGTTTTTTCTGTCAATACCGACCGTTGATAAGCGCCTTTGGATGCAATTTGAATAGCACCTGAATCTCGGGAAGCGAGTAATGCGCGCTCCTTGTCCGATAAGTTAGCAAATCGGGGATCGTCTAGTGCTTGGATAGGATCTTTGAGATATAGGGTCTGCAAATCAGTATCAAACCGAAGTTCAATTAAAAAATGGCTGGCTGCTGTTTCGTTTTGCCATTTATAGGATGTGGGTATTTTGAACTTTGCAAAATCATCAAAGGCTTTCATCTCTCTGGGTCCATACTGTCCGATTTCCCTCAAGGGGGATGTTGGTGTAACAATGCGCTGACCTTCTTGAACAATTCCTAACTCTTTTGCTGTGGGAAGATGTGAAGGAACCACATCGCGTGGGGGAATGTAAAAAGTAGATAAGCCAGTCACTTTTGATTGATTGTCGGGGTTGTGCAGCTCGCTGAGTTTATAGGGCTCAACCAGCGGCTCAATCGTGGGGTATCGTGATCCGATGTAATGAATGATTTCATAATCATCTCCATAAATGTTTTGCAGCCATTTGATGAAAAAGGAAAAATTATTGTTCAGGTAGCCCTGTCTTCGATAGCCAAGTTCGCCAATAAGTCCCACTTGCCACAGAATCACATGCAAGCTGGGATCGATTTTCCGTTGACGGATCAAGCAGTCGGTTGCTTCGTGGGTTTGTAATCCTGGATGGCATGGATCTATACCTAAATCTGCACAAAGTGTATCTAGGGCGCATACTCCAGCTTTCATGGTTGCTTTGTAGCCTTCTCGGCGTGCAAGTTTGATGGCTCGATGTGTCGAAAGCACAAATATTCCTGGATGGCCATAAAATATCACCACCACGTTCAGCCCCTGACGTACCCAGTATAACTGGGCTTCGGTCATTTGCATGTAGGTGGTGTATCTTATTTTGTTTTCGCCGTATAACACATACAGGTCTAAGGCATCTGGTCGGAGGCGCTTTAGCCAAACAATCGTGGCTGGATCGGCAATGCAAAACAAAACCTTATCAGCATTTTCAATTAATTTCTGATCCCCAACAGATATTCCAATAATTTCTATTCCAGAACCAATAATGGTCAATTCACCTTTTTGGGAATTGGGGAGTATTTTCCGCTCGGGTATTTCGCGTACTTCGTCTTTGATAGAAGCAATTCCTTTGGCTAACTCTTCCCAGGCAAGCTGGTGGTCTTCATATTTGGGATATGTTCTCATGTTTTGATTTTTAAGGAAGTATTGTTTGTGCTTGGTATTGCGTGTCGTGTAGCGTATTGAGATTGTCAATGCTCAAATTAAACGGTGACTGTATTTTCTCAATACGCTATATGCATTACTAAATAATCAGAATTAACTGATTTTAGTAATAAACTGAAGTGCTACTCCTGCGCCTACCTTGATTGGAAGCGTTTTGCCATTATACTGATAGGTGGCCAACGTATTGTAGGCTTGATATTCATTCGGTTTTGCAGCATTCACCATTGCATTTACCGCCGCATCCTGATCGCTCGAGCTCCATCTCCAAGCAGCTAGTTCAGCATCCTCGGTGTCATTGTGTGTCGATATTATGCCGGCGATAACCATTTGCTGTTCTGATGGACTAGGCACTTGTTGTGCATAGTCGGCAAAAGTATTCCACCTGTCGGCGACAGCATTGGCGGGGTTGATCATGTAATTCATCAACATACCCAATGGGGATGATTCGGAAGGCTGCATACCTGCGTAGCTTTTGCCTGCTTTGTCGTACCACATTTCTAGTAGTTTTTGAGCACCTATCATGCAGCCCATTACAGCGGCATTTTTCAGTACAGCTTTCAGGATGGTACCTTTATTATTCCACAAAGTCTGACCTATATTTTTTACAAGACCAGTCAAGGAAGGGCCATCAATATCAATATCTGTGTCGATATCAGTATCTACATCAATGACACTATCCACTACATTGTCGACCACGTTATCGACCACGCTGTCGATGTCGGTATCAATGTCCACATCAATATCTACGTCAATATCTACCACTACAAAAGCGTCGATATCCACGTCGATATCTACGTCAATATCTACGTCGGTGTCCACGTCAGTATCTACGTCGCTATCCACGTCGGTATCTACATCGGTGTCTACATCTGTATCGATGTCCACATTCACCAAGTCTCCGTTAATTTCTCCGGCATCTGTAAAAGCTTCATCAAGCCAGCTGGCTACTTTGCTTAAGCCAGTTTTTACAGAATTAATGATGGCTGCACCACCTGTTTGTAAAGCACTAAACAAAGCAGGTAAGCTACTTCCGATAGCAATCACGGTATGGACAATCATGATCAGATTGATGGCTGTAAAAGCCAGATATGCTAGATTGTACACACTCATCCACCATGCTAATTGTGGCACTTGATAAGGTTGTGCAATGACATTCGTGCCGTCGATTTTTCCTGTGAAGAAAAGTTCGTAGGTTCCTGATGTACCATTGTGTAGGTCCATATCTTGCAACACGGCCGTCATGTTGACGCCTGTGGTATCTGTAGCACCCGCTGATGTTGCCATACCTCTTGCGTAAACAAGTGCGATGGCTTTTCCAAAAATTGGATTTCCATTACCATCAAAGCCTGTTACAGGTTGGTATGCGACTGATCCATCGGTGTTAAATATAATTTCGCCAGAGAGTTGTTTGGGCAATACAATTTCAATGGCGGGCTGAGGATCCTGTGGGCTATAGCAATAATATGTGCCTGGGAATGCACGTCCATCGTTTTCGGCCCAGTAGGATACGGATGAAAAAAGGCCGTAATCAAAAGGATAATTGTTCGTTTTGAACCAAGCGTTTAGGAGGCTTTGCTGTTGTGTTAAATCGGTATTGTCTAAAATAATACCATTGATCTGTAATGCAGCTGGGCTATATGGACTTCCTTTGTACGACTGATAAAAGCCGAATGCAGCTTGAGCATTGGTGATAGCATCTGTACCAATGACGATATTGGTATCTCCTAAAATATTAGTTACTGCATTGCAAACAGGTAGGCCAGTTGTTTGTATGGCAAAAGATAAATTCTCTAGTGGGTTGTCTGCTG
>CAIOLR010000154.1 GCA_903859135.1 uncultured bacterium
GCCAAGCCAGGTAATTACCATAAAAAAGTGATCAAAAAATGGCGAATGGTATTTATTAGTCAACAAAAAAAGATCCGCTTTCGAAAAACTAATTTCTACGAAAAAAGCAAAGACCAAAAAAATCAAATAAGGGATCACAAATAAATAATGCTTACGCAGCAAGTTGATGAAACGTGTACTCATACTTTTATAGTTCATTTTTCCCAAAGATAAATAAGTATTACAAGATAGCAGGGCCCCATACAAACTTATGTTTAAGTCAAAACACGCTATTTACCTCCTATTTTGGAGTCAAACCATGGCCAGTTCAAGTAAGAATATTTTATATTTTTGACGACCATTCATCAATAAATACCCCATCACCTATGACCAAGAATCTCTTTCGTAAAAAATCAATAAGTAAAATATTAAGCGACGCTAAAAAAAACGAAAACGACGAACATGGTCATTCTCTCAACAAAACACTAACGGTTAAAGATTTAACCGCATTCGGAATAGCGGCAATCGTGGGTGCAGGTATTTTTAGCACCATCGGCAAAGCAAGTGCCGATGGTGGGCCTGCTGTTATTTTTTTATTTCTATTCACAGCTTTAGCATGTAGTTTTGCCGCTTTTGCTTACGCAGAATTTGCCTCCATGGTACCCGTTTCTGGGAGTGCTTATACCTATTCATACGTCGCTTTTGGGGAAGTAGTCGCCTGGATTATTGGCTGGTCGTTAATCATGGAATATGCAATTGGGAACATTACGGTAGCCATATCTTGGTCTGATTACTTCACAAGCCTATTAACGGATATCAAAATTCCCAGCTTAGGAATCAATGGAATCTATCTGCCCGACTGGATTACGATGGATTACTTAACCGCCTCCAAGGGGTATCAACATGCGATGTCCTTAATGCACTCTGGAAAAAAATTTGTAAACCTAGATCCTGCGATTCGACTATCCTACAATGCCTGGGAAACAGCCCCTCAAATAGGAGGACTACATATCATAGCCGATATTCCAGCATTGGTGATCATATTCCTCATTACCGTTTTGGTATACCGAGGGATCAAAGAATCCCGCAATGCAAGCAATGCGATGGTTATTGTCAAACTTGCGATCATTTTATTGGTGATCGCGGTAGGGGTATTTTACATTGATGTCAACAACTGGAATCCCTTCGCTCCACATGGTGTTCCTGGAATTTTAAAGGGGGTCTCTGCTGTTTTCTTCGCCTACATTGGCTTCGATGCGATTTCGACAACGGCCGAAGAATGTAAAAATCCGCAACGAGATTTGCCAAGAGGGATGATGTGGTCTATTATCATTTGTACAATCCTGTATGTTGCCATTGCTTTAGTGTTAACGGGCATGGTAAAATCCAGCTATTTAGATATTGGAGACCCCCTAGCATTTGTTTTTGAGCAAAAAAACTTGAAAGTATTGTCTGGTGTGATCGCCGTTAGCGCTGTTATTGCAATGGCAAGTGTATTATTGGTTTTTCAAATGGGACAACCTCGTATTTGGATGAGTATGAGCCGCGATGGATTATTGCCCAAAGCATTCTCCCGAATTCATCCAACATATAAAAGCCCTTCCTTTGCCACCGTCGTGACGGGCTTTGTGGTGGCTGTACCATCACTGTTCATGAACTTAACCATCGTTACTGATCTTTGTTCCATTGGCACACTGTTTGCCTTCGTGTTAGTTTGTGCCGGCGTATTGGTATTACAAAACAAACCCGGTGTGCAATATGGTAAGTTTAGAACTCCCTATGTCAATTCAAAATACATCATACCCGTACTTTTTATTGTCGGAATTATCTTTCAGCTTACCTATAACAGCGAGAGCAGCAGTAATTTTATCCTCAATAAGCCTGTTTTAAATACCCCAACACATTTGATCACATCACTTTCATCACAAGAAATTAAAAAAGTGAAAATGGCCACCCTACAAACTGCAGACTCGATATCCACAAACATCGCCTCTCTGGATTTGGAAGCATCGCTATCTGAAATGGCTCCAGACAAGTATCAAACATTTATCGACCATCTCGATATCGACCATGACAAAAAATATGAGCGTGGCCTTTCCTTATTCCGCCATAAAGTACCACTCTGGATATTCTTCATTTCGTGTATGGTTATCTGCTACTTTTGTTTCACAAAAAACCTATCACTGATCCCAGTATTAGGACTAGTTTGCTGTTTGTACATGATGTCGGAGCTCGGCGTATCCAACTGGATTGGGTTTGGATTATGGCTCGTGATCGGTTTACTTGTTTACTTCTCGTATGGATATCACAAAAGCAAATTGAATACGTAGGGGGCACAAAATATGTTGTCCCTACATACCACCCACATTCAATGCCTTGAAATACGCCTCCACCTTCGTCTTGTAAAAAGAATTCAAGGAGGGGGGAACTGTTTTAAGTACCTCAGTTTGTTTTTGCTTGAATTGCTGATACTCCTCCAGAATACGTTGATAATTTGCAGTTCGATCAATCCCTTGCTTACTCTCGCGCTGCACATCCTGGTCTTTTTCTCTCTGTGCTTTCTCCGTCTCTAATAATTTGGTCAGAATATCTTGCTGTCTGTTGATTGTTTCTTGTACAATTTTTTTATTGACCAAATCTGTTTCTGTTTGCTCCATTTGTTTCAATAGGTTATCCAGTTTACCAGAACCCGCTTTACCTCCTCCTTCTTCTTTTCCAATTTCTTGCATGGCTTGCCTAATCATTTGCTGCTGCTGTGCCATTTTTGCGAACTCCTCACTCATTTGAGGCTTACCTTTGCCTTGCCTCTGTGGCTGTCCCTGCCCTTGCATTTGATCACGCGCCTTCTGCATATTTTTATTCAACTGATCCTGTAGCTGGGACAGGGCCGACATACTTTTCTTTTTACCTTTTCCAGAGCCACTGGATCCATTATTATTACTTTTTTGAAGCTGATCCAAAACCTCACTCAACATCAGAGCCAAATTGTTCAATGAGGTCATCGCATACTGCTGGTTTCTATTCGCCTCTGCAGTACGTCTGTCTGCCAAACGCTCAATGGCTTTGCCCACATTAAAATTGATCGTCTGTATTTCTTTATTAACGGTCGATTCTATCTGTGGAACTTTTTTACTGAGCGAATACAGGCTATCTTCCACCATTTTCAAATTGTCCTGAATATCTTTTTGCTTTTGTGTGAGCGTGACATACGCTGGATCGTTACTTGCTTTCGAACGAATAGCAAGCATCGTTTTCTCCTGATCAAATGACGAGTTCAATACATTTTTCAAAATTTCACGCAGTGCTTTTGCATTCAAGTTATTTTCTTGCATGGAGCTATGGTCACCCATTTCTTTCATTTTTTTTGCAAGCTCATTCATTTTCGAGGCTGCTTTTTTCTGGTTTTCAGATGCTTTTTTTAAATTCTTATTTTCAAGGTCTTTGGAAATCTGCTCCTGTTGTTTGTCTATTTCTTTTTGTTCTTTTTCTAAATTTTCAAATCCTTTTTTCTCTGTAAGCTCACTGATATCTTTTTTGATATCATCAAATGATTCATTGAGGGCCTCTTGCTTTTTTTTCAGCTCATTTTGATCCGCATCTTTTTCCAGCGACTTATTCCCCAGTTTTTCCTGTTTTTCGGCCAAGTAATCCAATTTATCCACCGTTTCGGACAATTTTTGTTCTAACTCCAATTGTTTATACAAATCCAAAACCCGATCCAGTTCTTTTTGCAACGATTTATTATCTAGCTGCATTTTAGATAGATTCTCTTGCGTCTGGCTTTTATTATTCTGCTCCAACATCTTTTGGATATTAGTCAACAAGTCGCGCGTCTTTTCATTCAAAACATTGTTAAACAGATGTTCTATTTGTTTCTGTTTTTCTAAGATATCCTGCTTGATCGCCCTATTTTCTTTTTGTTCGAAGATATTTTGGGTGTTCTCCTTCTGGATATCTTTCACCAATCCTTCCAACTCTTTTTGCTTTTGAAGAAGCTGTTCTACCCACTTTTTTTCCTCAAAGGTCAAATTCTTTTTATTCACCAGATCGCGATTGATTCGCTTCGCCTCTTTCTCAATTTCTCCCGCCTTACGCACTGCTTGTTCCATTTTTTGTTTGATGGCATCCGCGTTCGCTACTAATTTCTGATCTATTTCTTTTTCGGAAGGCAACTTAAAAACCTTGCTCGCATACTTGCTCGACTTCGGTCCATTGACACCATCGTTATCAAAAACCTCGAACTCATATTCAATCTGTTGACCTGGTTTGGCACCCGTCTCATTGACATCCCAAGCATAAAAAAAATTGCTTTGCAGCGATTTTTTTTCGATCGCAATCAATTTTGCAACTTTTTTTTGAGCCGTACCTGATTCATTTCCTAGAATCCGGTATGTAAAATTCAGCTTCGAAAACCCATGATCGTCACTTACCTGACCAACAAAATAAAGCAACTTATTATTCACTGAATCAGGACGCTCTGTAACTTCAATAGATGGACTCAGATCAGGGATGACCTTCAACTGGTACGATACCGAATCGGTACCCACGCCTTGTGCATTCACTGGGCGCATCGTATAATTTACATGCTGCATCGCCCGGTAGGGCAAACTAAACCGTCCGTCACTGGAGGGCTTCAAAGAAAGATGTTTATTGTCGACGATAAAATCAACTCGACTGGCATTTTGCACATGCAAATCCCACCTCAACCGTGTTCCAACAGGTACGGTTAAATCGCCCGAATTAGAAATGATTTCATTTTTTCGCTCTAAATAGGAGGGGTATTCAAGCACCACATCAAAATTTAGTAAAGTCGCCTTTAGCTTTACATCCACTGCATAGAGTTCCGAACTAAACTCTCCAGCTACAAGCCTTATTTTTTTGCTTTGCTGCAAATTTTTAAAGGTGTAATGGAAACGCGTGATGTTTTCTTTTTCGAGCTTAAATGTATTACCACCATCCTCGAGATATAAATCTTGTGGTATTTCATTCCCAGTAAGTTTTACCTGCAACTCAAAATCATCACCCTGCATGGCCGACAAATTTGAGTTCAAAACAACAAATTGAAAAGGAGCTTTCTTGGCAAAAAATTGATTGTAATGAATCAGGCGCTGGGTACTATCGTGAATGATCGATGGTGCAATGACAGCAATCAAAAGAATAAAAATTAAAAGAGCCAACGCAAATTTTAAATACGGCCTATTTTCTCGCAATTGGATAGCCGCTGAAAAGGGGATAGGCCTCAATTCGGCCATTTTCTGATTAATGCTGGCCTCAATCAGGGCTAAATGAGCGGGATGATTGTCTGCTAAACGTTTTAGCTGCAATGTATTCAACAATTTATCTTTGATATCCCCAAAGTGTGCGCCTATTAATTCAGATGCTTGTTCGCTGCTAATAATCTTACCCAATTTAAAATAGGAGAGGGCCGGTATCACGATATAATAGAATAAAATACTGAGCATACCCAGCGCAAAGCCATAAACAAAACCAGTCCTGACGGTGGAACTAAAATTGCCATAGTACTCCGCAAAAACTAATAGGAGATACCCCACAAACAAAACTGTAGCGAGGTAAATACTCCCGCGGACCATCTTATTGAGGTAATATTTACGGATAAACCCATCTATTTTTTCGATGAGGTGATCGTAGTTTTTGACTGAGCTATTCATTTTGTGTTTGGGGAAAGGTGAGATTCAACGTTCGTAAAATTTAGCATTTTTTATCAGAAGCGCATCCATAGTTCAAAAAAATTATCTAACATTGCAGACTCTTTTTCGGGATGTAGCGTAGCCCGGTATCGCGCCAGCATGGGGTGCTGGAGGTCGTCAGTTCAAATCTGGCCATCCCGACTTTTGATACCAAAATATTATCCAAACTTGTACCCAACTGGCTTTATTATTTTTCTCTGTAAAGCCATTTTTCTTTCGATTGCCGTAAATAAATACTCTCGAAATAGTGCTTCTTGTTGGTAAACCGTTTACCATTTTCCAGGGTATCCTTATGGGATTGACGCTTAAAATCCCCCCAGCCAGCATCTTCCAGCTGATAGGTGAAGAAGGCGTCATTTATTTCCCATTCATCTTTTGAATTCTTTTTCAGGTAACCACGAAAGATGTTTTTCATCGCTAATTCATGTAGTTTTTCAAAGCTTAAAGGAGTATAAATCTCAGATTGATAGTGTTCGCGAGGAACCACCATAGTTGCTCCACTAAAAAAATACCACTGCCTCTTTATTTTAGCGCCATAGAAATAATGGACATCATCTTGTACACAATTGGACAGATCACACTGAGCTAAAATTGCTGTCACCATTCTGTCACCATTTGAATTAAAACACAGAACACTATCCAGTTTATATTTAAAATCCCACGCCCATCTATAACCTTCTAATTTTGCTTTATCCCATGCTCTTAAACTATCTGTTGCTTGTTTATAAATATGATCATATTCGTTACTACCTACAGTAGCTTTAGAAATTTCAATTATCTTTTTAACTTTCTCGTCCTCATTTTTTATACATGAGGTAATCAAAATAAATGCGATAAAAAATGATATATATCTAATTCCTAGGTTTAACATATCCACTTTTACCTTTAGGTGTTTCAAAGATCCATTTATAATTCCCTATCGAATGACTTTGCAAAAAGCC
>CAIOLR010000155.1 GCA_903859135.1 uncultured bacterium
CCACAAAATAAATGGCCAAGCAAGCATTTACCCCCACCTTGATGACCACTTATTGCTGAAAAAACACGCATAGAATCTAAAAAAGAGCATTTTTATAAAATTTCACAAATTTTAACATAATTGTATTTGTTTTATTCATAAAAATAATACCTTTGCGCCTGTATTATTTAATATTAAACATAATAAGTACTTCTTAATTAAATTAAAAAATCATGAAAAAATTAATGTTAATGTCAGCGCTGGCTAGCGCTATTTTAATCACTACAGCCACTACTAGCTGTAAAAAAGGTGACCAAGGTCCTGCAGGTGCGAATGGTGTTGGAAAAGATGGAAAAACTAGCTTAGTTGGAACTTCTCAAGCAGTAAAGAGTGCATTAAAAGTTTATACTGAAGCTAGTACTGCTGGTTTAGGTGAAGAGTCTGTTAATAAAGCAGCTGAGTTGGTAACTGTGGAAGATAGACATAACGCAGTTTTGGCTGCTAGCTTATCAACTACAGCTGAAGTTAAGAAAGCAGTTTCGGACTTAGAGGCAAAAATTAAACTTGTAGATGAATTAGATGAGCTCGTTAACGACGGAAAAACAGGAAATTTGTTTTCTAGTGACTCCTCAAACGTAACAACCTTAGTGGGTTTAATAGTAAATGAAAACGTTGTTCTTTCTTCTACTGATAATAAAATTTTTGTTCAAACTGAGATTGAAAAAAATGCATTGGTTCATAAATTTAAGTCCATTAAAGATATAAATAAAACTCTAGTTGAAGCTAAATCCGATCTTCAAGCTGATATCGAAAAACTGAAAAAATTATCAATAAACATATTATCTGAGACTAAGGATATACAAGCTGCTATACAAGCTGCTAAAAAAATCCAGGTAACGGATGTTGAAGGAAATAAGCTAGTCTTAGAATATGCTAGTAATCTAGTAGATGCTGCCCAAGGCAAAAATAAAGAAGCTATTGATGTTTTATCAGTCTCAAAAGCATTAAAACAACTAGCTATTAAAAAAGCTGATGCAAAAAAAGAGTTAAAAGAAGCAATTGCTGAATTAGATGCTTTGAAACCAGCGGCTACTGTATTTTCTGAATTGAAAATAACGGATGTTCTTCGTAAAGAATTAGGTTTAGTAGCAGCAACAGTTGCACCAAATAAACAGTAATTCTAAAAATCACCCCGAAGAATGATGAATTCTTCAAATAGTAGCAAAGGCTACCTTTCAAAAGAAGGTGGCCTTTGCTGTTTCTGATGGGGTTGCTTGGGGATGTCTGAATGAGGGAGATGGGTGGTGTCATTTTTATGCTGGGTGGTGGTATAAATAAATCGTACATTTGTTTTAGTACTGCCATTTTATTGTTTTAGCAAATAAAATTATAATGGATATTCACATTTCTTTAGTTCAGCTGTATGAACTTGTTAGAGCCAAAACAGATCAGAAAACAGCTGAAGATGTAGTTTCTGTCTTGCAAAATACCATCAAAGAGGAAGTAAAACAGGAAACTATGACGCAGGTTAATGATGTCAAAGTAGACTTGAATGAGCGGGTTAACAGCATAAAAACGGATTTGACTCAAAAAATTAATGATGTAAGAACAGACTTAACTGAAGTACGAATTGACTTAATTGATAGGATCAATACCGCAAAATTGCAAACCATTCTATGGGTGGTAGGCGTTGGTATTTTACAATTGGTGGCGAAATATTTTTTTGCATGAGGGTTGAGTGGATCAAAAAGATCGTGTTGGCGTGTTTTTTTATATCCTACGGTCTGTGTGCAACCGGGGGTTTAAAGAAGTAATCTCTAAAAACAAATTCAAGAATTAATTTTTCACCCCACAGCAAAGGCTACCTTTCAAAAGAAGGTGGCCTTTGCTGCTATTGGTGGGTGTCTAAATCAGGATAAAGAGATGAGCAGATCAAAAAAGATCATTGGGTGTCGGCACTATAAAATGTCAAAAATTAACTATCAGATACTCGATACTAAATAATTACTTTTGCGGTTCTAATACGATGAATTTATGAACATGGAAAGAGGGCCTATATCCCGTTTTATAGAAAAAAATTATTTGCACTTTAATGCAGCGGCATTGGTAGACGCGGCTAAAGGCTATGAAACTCATCTGAGCGAAGGTGGTAAAATGATGATTACCCTCGCGGGTGCCATGAGCACGGCTGAGCTAGGAATTTCACTAGCCGAGATGATTCGTCAGGATAAAGTGGCTATTATTTCCTGCACAGGTGCCAACTTAGAAGAGGATATTATGAATCTGGTAGCGCATTCTCACTACAAGCGCGTTCCCAACTACCGTGATTTAAGTCCGCAAGACGAGTGGGATCTGCTGGAAAACCATTACAAACGAGTGACCGATACCTGTATTCCCGAGGAGGAAGCTTTTCGTAGACTACAAAAACATATTCATAAAATATGGAAAGATGCAGATGAAGCAGGCGAACGTTATTTTCCACATGAGTTTATGTACAAAATACTGCTTAGTGGCGAGTTAGAGCAGTACTACGAAATTGACCCCAAAAACTCATGGATGCTAGCAGCAGCTGAAAAGAACTTGCCAATTGTTGTTCCAGGATGGGAAGATTCAACCATGGGCAATATATTCGCTTCCTATGTGATCAAAAATGAAATCAAGGCTTCTACCATGAAAAGTGGGATCGAATACATGGCTTGGTTAGCCAATTGGTACGTGAAAAACTCCGAAGGAAAGGGTTTAGGCTTTTTTCAAATAGGAGGGGGTATTGCTGGTGATTTTCCAATCTGCGTGGTGCCGATGTTGTATCAAGATATGGAGATGGAAAATATTCCTTTCTGGAGCTATTTTTGTCAAATATCTGACTCCACAACGTCCTATGGCTCATACTCTGGAGCTGTTCCCAACGAAAAGATTACTTGGGGCAAACTGGATGTCCATACGCCCAAATTTATCGTGGAATCAGATGCGACCATTGTGGTGCCCCTGATCTTTGCATGGGTGTTAAAACAGTAAGTGTGCATTTCACATGTAGGTACTAAATGCTCGCAATTTAGAATGATTATAAATTCTAAAAATTGTCAGCTAAATGTCATGCTTAGGCGAATAAATCATAATTTTGCCAATTAGAAATTCGTTTGAATTAAAGCTACATACCGTAGCTTTAAACGTTGTTAAGATCAATTTAAAGCATAAAATACTCGATATGAGGAGCATCTCATTGTTTTTTCGGAGCGTTAAGCAGATATTATTCCTGGTTTCATCTCTGTTGTTTATTGGAGGGGGCACCTACGCGCAGAGTGCAACTGAAGGAGCAACCTTGTATAAGCAAAAATGTACTTCATGTCACGCGATAAATCGAGTGGTGATTGGTCCCGCATTGAAAGATGTTGATCAACGTCATACCGAAGATTGGTTAATCCCTTGGATACAAAATTCCCCGAAGATGATAGCCTCTGGCGATGCGAAAGCAGTTGCTTTAGCTAACCAGTATAAGCCTAATGTGATGACCGCATTTCCAGAGCTTACAGCTGATAATGTCAAAAGTATATTAGCCTATATTAAAGAAGAAGGTAGCAAGCCAGCCGTAGTGCCTGGTGCAGTACAGTCTGGTAGTTCGGGCAGCAGCGAGGATGTGAATGACTATATGTTGGGTGGTTTGATTCTGGTGATTATCATTGCCTTCTTAGTGATTTTAGTTTTAAATCGCGTGATCACTACTTTAGAACGCTTACTGTTGCAAAAACAGGGTGTTGTAGTAGCGGATGAAGAAGTGGCGAAAAGAAGTAAGATTCAGCTTCTGTTTGGACGTTTGAAAGTACTTTCGAAGAATAAAAAGCTGGTATTTTTTATCCTTTTGATTGTTGTCGTTGTATTGGCAACAGTAGGTTGGGTCGGTATGTGGAATACCGATGTTCATACAGGCTACCAACCTGTTCAACCGATTAAATTTTCTCATCAGCTGCATGCCGGTATCAATAAAGTAGATTGTCAATATTGCCATACAGGGTCCTACAAATCAAAAAATGCATCGATTCCTTCATTGAACGTGTGTATGAACTGTCATAATTATGTGCAGGCTACGGAGAAATACAATGGAGAGATCTCCCCTGAGATTAAAAAGATTTACCACGCATTGGACTACGATCCAACAACCAAAAAGTACGGGCAAAATACCAAACCAATCGAGTGGGTGCGTATTCATAATTTGCCAGATTTTGCTTACTTCAATCACTCACAACACGTGAAAGTGGCAGGTGTTAAATGTCAAAAATGCCATGGTCCTATTCAGAATATGGAGGAAGTATATCAATATTCTCCACTCACGATGAAATGGTGTATCAACTGTCACCGTGAAACGGAAGTCAATCATAAAGGCAACGCATATTATGATAATATCATAGCAGCGCACGAGAGGCTGAAAAAAGGCGAAAAAATGACAGCTGCCGTATTAGGTGGAACAGAATGTGGCAAGTGTCACTATTAATGGCCTCACCCCAAACCCTCTCCAGAGGAGAGGGGGAGATGAAATTCAAAGGAGATATGCCCCCTTCTCTTTTGTAGATTATAAGTGAAGTAAATAAAAAAATACAATAAAGAACCCTCTCTTTTGGAGAGGGCAGGGTGAGGCTAATAACGCATAATTTTATATAGCTTAAATGGAAAGCAATAAGAAATACTGGAAAGGTTTAGAAGAGCTGCACAATACGAAAGATTTTGTTGAGAACAACAAGCATGAATTTGCAGAACCTCTTCCTATCGAGGAAGTGTTAAATGAAGCTGGTTTAAGTACAGTAACTCCACGTCGTGACTTTTTAAAAGCGTTGGGCTTTGGCTTAGGTGCTGTTACGTTGGCTGCTTGTCAGCAAGTACCTGTTCATAAATCAATTCCTTATCTAGTAAAGCCAGAAGAGATTGTTCCAGGCATACCTAATTACTATTCTTCCACATTTAATGGCCATAGTGTTTTAGTAAAGACACGCGAAGGTCGTCCAATAAAAGTAGAAGGAAATCCAAATTGTATTTTGAGCAAAGGTAGTTTGGACGCTAAAGGACAAGCCTCTGTTTTAGATTTATACGATGTATCGAAGCTAAAAAGTCCGATGCTGAATGGCTCTTCTTCAGCATGGAATCAGGTTGATCAGTTTGTTAAAAATGAACTTATCAAGACTCAAGCTTCTGGAAAAAAAATAAGAATTGTTTCTTCAACAGTGAACAGCCCATCAACGAAGGCAGTAATTGCTGACTTTGTTGCGAAATATTCCAATACCAAACACATTCAGGTGGATGCCGTGTCTTACACAGGTATCATCAAGGCCAATGAAAATAGTTTTGGGAAAGCAGTCCTGCCACGCTATCGCTTTGATAAAGCGGATGTCATTGTTAGTTTTGGTGCCGATTTCTTGGGAACATGGATTTCTCACCTAGAGTTCAACCGTGATTACGCCTCCAACCGCGACAATGCTTCCTTGAAGAATAAAAAAATGTCTCGTCATATCCAGTTTGAAGCTGGAATGAGCTTGACAGGTTCCAATGCCGATACACGTATCCCCCTAAAACCTTCTGAGGAGGGTATTGCTTTAATTAATCTGTATAATGCGTTGGGTGGTACATTATCTGGGGCTAAAAAATTAACAAACAACCCCAATGCTGATAAAGCGGTGGCGTTAGTTGCCAAAGAGCTTAGTGCTGCTAAAGGTAGAGCTTTAGTTGTTTGTGGTTCTAATGATGTTTCTACTCAAATTTTGGTAAATGCCATCAATTCTTTACTGGGGAGCTATGGTACAACGATCGATCTAGATAATCCTTCATACCAATATGCCGGTAATGATTCAGAATATGTAGAGTTCATCAGTGAGATGAAGCGAGGTGAGGTAGGTGCCGTATTCTTCTTGAATACCAATCCAGCTTACGATTATTTAAATGCAAAAGAGTTTTCGGATGCCTTGGGTAAAGTAGCGCTTCGCGTTTCTTTTGCAGATCGGGAAGACGAGACCGCTTCATTGTGTCAAGTAATTGCTCCTAATCATCATTATTTGGAATCATGGGGCGATGCAAATCCAATAGAAGGGTATTATACCATTACGCAACCCACCATTAATCCCGTAAATAACACGCGTTATGCCGAAGAAGGATTTTTAATTTGGTCTGATGGTGTTATTAAAGACTATTACTCGTACGTACAAAACAACTGGTCCAAAAATATTTTCCCAAAGGCTGGTGGTACAACTTGGAAACAGCTTTTACAAACAGGATCTGTTTATGCTGGACAGAAAAAAGTAGGTTCATATACCTTCACACATGATTTGAATGCCGTTGCTCAAACAATTGTGAGCAGGAGCAACGCCTTAGCAAAAGAGAATGGAAATAAGGTTGAACTACACCTGTATGAGAATACAGCGATAGGCGATGGCAAGACTGCAAACAATCCATGGTTACAAGAATTACCAGA
>CAIOLR010000156.1 GCA_903859135.1 uncultured bacterium
GATCGATTCTGCAGAATATATGACCAAACTATCCGCTATAAAATTATTGTTGAATAAAATTTAAACAGGCTCTAAAACAAATTATATCTACTTATGAAGAAAATACTAGGCCTTGATATTGGCATAGCCTCGATAGGTTGGGCTTTGATCCACGAGCCTGAACATGTTGATGAGCAATATGCCATTGCCGGTATAGGAGTGCGCATCGTTCCGTTGTCACCGGATGAGAACAATGGATTCTCTAAAGGGGACGGTATGTCTAAAAATGCGTTGCGTACACTAAAACGAGGGGCAAGGCGTCTTCAACAACGCTACAAATTACGGCGACAACAACTTACTACGTTGTTTCAAGTATTGGAAATGCATCCTGAAAAAGAACTTTTTGAGTTAGATGCAGTTTCCTTGTATGGCTTGCGAGCGAAAGCTTTGTCTGAACAAGTTAGTCTGCACGAAATAGCGCGCATTTTTTACCATCTGAATCAAAAGCGGGGCTTTAAAAGCAACCGCAAAGCGAATAATGAAGAGGAACAGCAAGCTGAATCACAAACAATTAAAGAAACAAACAATCCAGATGCGAAACCTAAAAAGAAGGGCTACCTAGATTTTATTAGTGATCGCGAACAAGCTTTGAAAGATCAGGGACTCACCATAGGTCAGCATTTTTATCAACAGCTGTTGGTCAACCCCATTGTTCGCATCAAGGAAAATATTTATTTGCGTAGCTCCTACATGGATGAATTTGATCGCATTTGGGCAAACCAACAACGCTATTATCCCAATGTGTTGACAGAAGCGAACAAACAGAAAATCAGAAATGAGATTATATACTACCAACGCCGTTTGAAATCGCAAAAAGGATTAGTTCGTAGATGTCAGTTTGAGCGTCAGCGAGTAGCGCCCAAAAGTTCCCCATTATCTCAACTGGATAAAATATGGCAGGAGTTAAACATCATCAAACTGACGAGTTTTAAAGCTATTCGTGGCGAGGAAGTCGGTTTTGATAAGTATGGTAAGCGGATGCTAACGCTTGATGAAAAACGAAATCTATTGCAAATCCTGACTGTCAAAGGTAAACTAAGTACCAAAGAGTGTTTGAAAGTGCTAGGCTATCAATCGGGTTATAAAGACTATAAATTAAATATCCGCAAGGAAAAAGAACTGGAAGGAAACCGAACCTACGCAGCTATTGAGGAAGTTTTCAATCAGTTTAATGTGGACTCCAGTCATCTGTTGCGCTTCGACTTGGTGACTCAGCAGGTTGAAAAAGTGGATAAAATTACGAGGGAGGTTCATCAGCATGAACAAATTAGTGCCGATTGTGAAAAACAACCTTTATATCAATTATGGCATTTGCTGTATTCTGTTGAAGAGATGGATATTCTGGTGGCTAAACTGCAAAGTCGTTATGGATTCACTCCTGAGCTGGCCAAAGCATTAGCTAAAATTGATTTTCATAAACAAGGTTATGGCGGATTGAGTGCAAAAGCAATTCGGAATATATTGCCCTACCTACAACAAGGAGCCAATTATGCCGATGCTTGTAAAAAAGTTGGGTACAATCACTCAGGATCTACCACAAAAGCCGAAAATGAGCTTAGGCAACTTGATGATGAATTGAAACTTTATCCTAAAAATAGTCTACGGCAACCCGTTGTCGAAAAAATTGTCAATCAAGTAATCAATTTAGAGCCTGTTTAAATTTTATTCAACAATAATTTTATAGCGGATAGTTTGGTCATATATTATGCAGAATCGATCAATAGCTCATAGTTTCTACACAGTATTCTGTCATTATCAAACCAAGCAAAAGTTCTTTCC
>CAIOLR010000157.1 GCA_903859135.1 uncultured bacterium
TAAAGAAGCATCTATTGCACAAGCAGTAATTAATGGTGCGTTAGCATTCATTAGTGCCCTAAAGATGGGCCCATGGGCAGCAGCAGCCGTTGCCGTTGCTACTGCTTTGCAAATGGGCGTAATGGTATCACAACAGCCCCCCAAATTCGCCAAAGGCGGGCAGCTTCCACAAGGCCCCACACATGCAAACGGTGGCATAGCCTTAATAGCCCCTAACGGACAAAAAGTAGGCGAGATCGAAGGCGGTGAGCCTATTTTAAGCAGAGAAACGTACGCAAACAACCGCCAACTGATCGATGCTTTATTATACAGCTCGCAACGACTAAATGGCGCAGCCATAGGCATCAATACGCGTGAATCCATCAAAGCCGATCGCATGTTTCGGCATGGTGGTATTGCTCCTACTACCGTCAACAATACCACGCATCAAGTAACTAATCAGGCTACTGATTTGTCCATTTTGGTTCACGAAATACGTGATTTAAAAGCTGCTGTCAAAGAAGAAAAAGCCCGCCCAGTGGAATTTAATTATCGGGTGCTTGAGTCTTTTCGGGATACGATTGAGGGGGTACGTGCGGGGGTTGAGGCGTGATTTCGTGTCTACTTTGTCTAGTCGTGTCTACTTTTTTGGCCAGAAATGGGCTTTTTTAACGACTGTGTCTAGTAATATTTTGACATATATTGCTTAATATAAGTACATTATATAATTAATAGACGCGCTAGACATACTAGAAACGGAAAAATATAAGTTTTTCTGTGCAGCGTGATTTTATTCGTCGAGTTTGTCAAAGTTCATCATTAGTTTTTCTTTGCGTTGTTCCGACATTTTTACGTAAATCATCGTTGTTTGGATTTTACTATGCCCCATCAATTCTTGTAGAGAAGCAATGTCGCCTCCTAATTCTATAAATAGTGTACCGAAGGTGTCACGGCTTACGTGGAAACTTAGATTTTTTTTAATACCAGCATGTTCTGCTATTACTTTTAGTGCGAGGTTAACAGTTTTGTCAGCATATGGATGAAAAATTAAACCTTTTCTTCCCTCGATCAATTCCTTAGCATATTTCGGAAGCGGAACATTTATTTCCTTCCCAAATCTTTCGCCTTTCTTCATTTTCATTTTGATTACTCCTTCTTTAATTTGAGAAGAAGAAATCAGATCCGAATCTGAGATTCGGATTCCAGTATAACAACTGAACAAAAACTTTCGCAAACACTCTCTTTCTAAATCATTGAGTAATTCACTATTTAACAATGATCTTAAAGTTGCTAATTCTTCTCTGTTCAACGCTTCTCGATCGCCATCTCTAAAAGAAGTAGTGAAACCAACGTAGGGTTTGTCTAAAAAATAGCCGTCTCTTAAAGCGTAGTTAATATAGGTTTTGAAGATTTTATGTACACTCACAATAGTGTTATGTTTATATTTTTTGGTTTTGCGCAGCCAAGCGTCAAGCTGCCTAACGAATTCAAGATTGATGTCCTTCATTAAAAGCTGTTTATTCTTCATAAAGGCAATTATGGAATTGATAGCGGTTTGATGCCTCAGTTTAGTTCTATGACTGTTAATGCCTTTATCAAACAGAGATTTGTTTTTGGATGTTGCGTAGAACAGAAAGCAGTCGCGAGAGGCAAAGTTGTTGTACTCATGGACGAACAATTCTAGACTGAGTTCTCGCATTTGTAAACGATAACTTCTTATTATTTCGTTAGCTCTAGCCTTGATGGTACCAATAATAATATTAGTGTCAATAGCTTCTTGGTCATTTTTATAGCGTGGCAATATCTCTTGAGCTCTTTTGTCGAAAAAGCTGGCAGCCCAATACAACTTTAGGCCAATTAGTTTCTTTTTTCTAGCATGTACTAGTTGCATGTAAAGAGGAGACTGCCCATCTCCTCTTTTTTTGCAATCCTGAATAATAATACTTGCTGTAAAAGCAGTGGTAGTACCTATCGAGGTAATCACGGAATTGACTGATTTACTCATACGATTTATTGAAAAATGGGTGAAACTTTATACTGTAAAAAGTATAAAAATGGGCGAAATAAAGGTGTTTCAACAAGATAGGTGAAACAAAAAACCCTCTCAGTTTATCACCATGAGGGTTTTTGTGTTTTCCAGTAGCCTCGACGGGAATCGAACCCATATCAAAAGTTTAGGAAACTTCTATTCTATCCATTGAACTACGAGGCCTTCCTATTTAAGCAATTACACTTCCATTCGAAATAGCTTCCGTTGGCCGGACAAAGTTAAGCTTTCCATCGCTGTTTTCGGCCATCAAAATCATCCCTTGAGATAAAATTCCCTTGATTTCACGTGGCTCTAGATTCACCAAAATAGAAACTTGATGACCAACAATCGCCTCTGGCGTAAAGTACTCGGCAATGCCCGAAACGACCGTTCGTTGGTCAATACCGGTATCAATGGTCAGTTTAAGTAGTTTTTTTGTTTTAGCTACCTTCTGGGCACCGATGATCGTTCCCACACGAATGTCCATAGCAGAAAACTGATCATAATTGATATTGTTCTTTGCTTCTGCCACAGTACTTTGGGCTAATTGATTGGCTTCTTTGGAATCCATTAATTTTTGCATTTGGGTTTCGATTATTCCGTCTTCAATTTTATCAAACAGCAATGCTGCTTCATTCAATTGATGACCCAATGGAAGCAAATCAGATCGTCCCGCCTCATTCCATCCCAAACCATTTAAATCAAGCATGTTGGCTAATTTATCGGCCGTAAATGGCAAAAATGGGGCCGAAAGTATCGCCACATTGGCCGTAATTTGCAATGCTACATGGAGGATCGTTTTTACACGTTGTTCATCTGTTTTGATCAATTTCCAGGGCTCAGCATCTGCTAAATATTTATTACCCAAGCGCGCCACATTCATCAGTTCTGCTAAAGCTTCGCGGAAACGATAATTTTCAATGGCTTCGCCTATTTTTTGGGGATAGCTTTTTAATTCATCAAACACCTGAGAATCTGCTTCTGTAAATGTGGAGCCCATGACCACTTTCCCATCAAAATATTTATGAGATAGAACCAACACTCGATTCACAAAATTCCCCAAAATAGCAACCAGCTCATTATTATTTCGCGCCTGAAAATCTTTCCAGGTAAAATCATTGTCCTTAGTCTCAGGTGCAGTGGCCGTTAACGCATAACGAAGCACATCCTGCTTATTTGGAAAATCGACTAAATATTCGTGTAACCAAACGGCCCAATTGCGCGAAGTGGATATTTTATCACCCTCTAAGTTTAAGAACTCATTCGCTGGGACATGATCTGCCAAAATAAATCCCCCATGGGCCATGAGCATCGCTGGAAAAATAATACAATGGAAAACAATATTGTCCTTCCCTATAAAGTGAACTAGTTTGGTGCTTTCTTTTTGCCAATAGTTTTCCCAACGAGATGGATCTGTTTTGGGAGCGACATCCAAATAATATTCATGCTTTTTTGCTTCGCTTAGTTGGGGGTTGAAAAGATCTTTAGTAGCCGATATATAGCCAATAGGTGCATCAAACCAAACGTACAGCACTTTGCCTTCCGCATCCTTCACCGGAACTTTCACACCCCAATCCAGATCACGAGTCATGGCACGCGACTGTAAGCCTGTATTAAACCACGATTTACATTGGCCCAGCACACTCGGCTTCCATTCTGGGTGAGAATCAATATACGATTCAATGCTTGATTGCATTTTATCCAGTGGAAGGAACCAGTTTTTAGTTCTTCGAAGAACGGGGGGCTCGCCCGATAAACTTGATTTCGGATTGATTAAATCAGTCGCATTTAAAGTTGAGCCACATTTTTCGCATTGATCACCGTAAGCATTTTCATTATTACAATGTGGGCAAGTACCTGTGATGTATCGATCAGCCAAAAATTGATTTGCCTTTTCATCAAAATACTGTTCTGTTTCTTCCTCCGTAAAAACACCTTTATCATACAAATTTTTAAAAAAATCAGAAGCCGTTTGATGATGCGTTTCCGAAGATGTACGGTGATAAATATTAAACGAGATTCCAAAATCTAAAAATGAGTCGCCAATGATTTTGTGGTATTTATCCACCAATTGTTGTGGACTGATGCCTTCTTTTTTGGCTTTTAACGTGATGGGGACACCATGTTCATCGGATCCACAAATAAAAACAACATCTTCCCCCTTCGAGCGCAAATAACGCACATAGATATCTGCAGGCACATAAACCCCTGCTAGATGACCAATATGTACGGGTCCGTTGGTATATGGAAGTGCGGCGGTTACGGTATATCGTCTAGCTGTATCAGTTTTCATGTGTATGATTATTTCTTGTCGGCTATGAGCTTTTTCAGCGTTTAAATGGAGCTCCTGATGATTCAAAATCTGTATATTTAGCCTTTCTGTTTTTTCAGAACCTGGCAAAGATAAGTGTTTTTTAAAAGATGATAGACCAACCCAGACCACTAAAAAAAGGAGATACTGTAGCAATTACATGCCCCGCAAAAAAACTACCTCATAGCCTGACAGATGCCGTTCAATTGCTCGAATCATGGGGATTACATGTAATTCTTGGCGAGACAGTGGGGGCTTCGTATCATCAATTTGCTGGCGATGATGCACTTCGAACACGTGATTTTCAACGTTTTTTAGATGATGACTCGGTGAAAGCTATTTTTGCCGCACGTGGCGGATATGGTACTATTCGAATTATTGATCAACTCAACTTTTCGACGTTTAAAACAAAGCCTAAATGGATTGTTGGATTTAGTGATATCACCGTACTGCACAGTCATATCTATACCAACTATCAAATCGAAACGATTCATGGGCAAATGCCCCTAACGATTCCAGATGGCAGTAAACCTTCGTTAGAAACACTACGCAAAGTACTTTTTGACGAAACACTAGTCTACCAATACCCCAATAAAACGACAGGCAAATACGGCGAGGCTACGGGCATTTTAGCTGGCGGAAATCTTTCCATATTGGTTACGCTATCAGGATCGGTATCTGAGATTGATTATCGTAACAAAATTTTATTTATTGAAGATGTTGGTGAATATCTGTATGCTGTTGATCGGATGCTATGGGCACTAAAACGTTCGGGGAAGCTAGCCCAGTTGAATGGACTGATTGTCGGGAGTTTTACGCAAATCCAGGATAATGACATCCCATTTGGACAAACTGTTGAGGAGATCGTAATGGAACACGTTAAGGATTATCATTACCCTGTTTGTTTTGATTTTCCAGCAGGGCATATTCCGAATAATCAGGCCTTGATTTTCGGAAGACAAGTGCAGCTCACCGTTGCTAAACAAGGTGTGTCTTTGGCTTATTCTTTGTAAATACTTTCTTTAAAAGAAA